>NZ_JARAMO010000315.1:0-29351 GCF_028807275.1 Mameliella sp. AT18 | reverse complement strand
ATCCCGAGGTAGTCGTTCGAACACCAGACAGTGAGATCCTGCGCCCCCCCCACGGCCCGGCGCCGGGCCTTGGGGAAGGTCTCGCAGTCCCGCTCCAGCTCGGCGAAGACGCGGTAGTTGCCCTCTGCCTTGAGGTTGTCCAGTTGGGCAGCGAACAGCGCGTCGAAATCCATCGGTCGTCTCCGGTCTCAATCTTCGGGGCCCGGCCGGACTGTCCCGGCACAGGCAAATGCCCATGCAGCCTAGGGGCACGGGGCAGCATGGCACAGTCCGGTTTTCCGGAGGTGAACGAGGGGCCGCGCTGTTTCGGCGTGCAAAGACCCCGCCCCTGCCGCTATAAGTGATCAATCCTGACCCATCACGAGGGGCCAAGCCCCGGACTGCCATGACGATCATGATCCCCGCCTGGGTGGATGGCACCCTGCAACCGGTGGAAAAGCTGGAAGCCCACGAACGCGGCCTGAAACACAAGGCCGTGTCAGTTTTTGTCACCCGCGGGGACCAAGTGTTGATCCAGCGCCGGGCCCTGAGCAAGTACCACACACCCGGGCTTTGGGCGAATACCTGCTGCACCCACCCCGACTGGGACGAAACCGCAGCCGCCTGCGCGATGCGGCGGCTGCAGGACGAACTGGGCATCACGGGCGTCGTGCCCCATCATATGGGACAGGTGGAATACCGGGCCGGAGTGGGCGGCGGCATGATCGAACACGAGGTGGTCGAGATCTTTCGGGCCGAAGCGGGGCCCGGGATGACGCTGGCACCGAACCCCGAGGAGGTCATGGACATCCGCTGGGTCCCGCGCCGCGATCTGGAGGCCGAAGTGCGCGAGACGCCGGATCGGTTCACGCCCTGGCTGCGCATCTACCTGGAACGGCATGCGGGCCTGGTCTTTGGCGCAGACAAGGGCGAGGCGGACTGACACCGCGCCCCTGACGTTGTGGCGCCTGCTCAGCGGTGCCAGATGGCGGCATATCGGGCCTTGCCGCCGGCCTCGTAGCCCGACACATCCACAAGGCGGTATCCCTGACCGACCCACTTGTCGAATTCTGCCTGGTATTGCGACGAGGTCAGATTGTGCCGGGCGACCCAGCCGCCCTTGCCCTTGTCCCAGATGGCCGCGAAGTAAGGCTTGCCGTTCACCGTGTAGCCGTCAACGTGCACCGGACGATAGCCCTGTGCCTTCATCGCGTCAAAGGTCTGCTGGTAGCTGGCACTGCTCATGCCGTGGCGCGCCTGCCAGGCGCTGCCGCCCTGTTTCTTCCAGATCGCGGCATAGCGGGCCTGACCGTTCACCGAGTAACCCGTGACATCCACCAGCCGGTAGCCCTGCCCGACCCACTTGTTGAATTCCTGCTGGTATTTCTGGCCTGACAATCCGTGCCGCGCGACCCAGGCACCGCCCGACTTTTGCCAGAACCCCGCGAACAGCCCGGAGCCGAGGCTCATCGCATCGATGAAGGCCGGGGCATAACCCTTGGCGGTCAGGTTGTCGAAGGTCTGCTGGTAGGCGGGCGCCTGCAGCCCGTGACGCGCAACCCAGGCGCCACCGCCGGATTTCGACCAGATGGCGGCGTAATAGCCCTTGCCGCCCACGCTGTAGGCGTCGATGTCGGCCAGGCGATAGCCCTGCGCCTTGTAGGTGTCGAACCAAGACTGGTACTGCGCGCTGGTCATGCCATGCCGCGATACCCACTGCTGGGCTTCGGCTGCGCCGGAGACGGTCAAGGCGAGGAGGGCGGCAAGACCCGCCCCTGCGAGGCGATTAATAAAATTCGATTTCATATCTGTTTCCTTTGAAAATAGCCGGGCGCGGCCCGGTGCGGAAAAACGGGACAGACTGGTCTGCCAACCTGTCATCCATTGGGCACCGACACGCGCGGTCATTCAATAACGGTATCCCCGACCTCAACCGCCGGGGCGCGGTTATCCGCTGTCTTCTCAGTTCCCGGTGGCAGAGAAGTGCTGGTAATCCTTCATCGAGGTCCAGTCGCCGCCCCAGCCCCAGCCGCGTTTCCTGAAGGCTGTCACCACGGCATCCCCGGCAACGATCACCCCCCGGGGCCGTGCGCCCCGTTCTCCCGGATCGTCGTAGTCGACCCCCGCAGAAGGCGAGGTGCGACCGCCGGTGACAAAGGGATTCTGCACCGGGTTGATGTCGATGGCGCGGCCAAGCGCATGTTGGGACAGACGCGAAGTCCCCGCCACGACACGGCAATTGAAGGCGCTTGTGTTGTTGGCCGCCATCGAAAACCCGTCATCTCCGCGAAAGTGATGCACCAGCCGCATGCTCTGGATCGGGTACCCGGCGGCGTGAATATCGGCGAAGATGTCCAGGATGTCCCTGGACACATCGGCGGCAACGATCAGCTCTCCCTGCCGGGTGCGACCCTTGAAATCCACGTAGGGCACGGTCAGCAGGCGCAGGTCTTCGCGCGCCGGACACGGCAGGTTCGCGTGCCAGCTGACACCCTGCATCGCGGCCCAGGTGGCATCCGGGATCGGCTGGGCCGTGCCCCGCGCCTGCGCGCCGGCCATCGAGGCCGAACACACCATCCCCAAAACTCCGGCCCAAAGGATCTTTCGCATCCTGTCTCTCCTGCTCATGTCGCCTCTGCCTCAGGGAAGCCAGCCTGACCGGGCACCGCAAGTCAGATTATCCGTCAGTCACTCGGCCAGGAAATGCCGACTGACGAACCCCGTGTTCCCGTCTGGCGCGACGACCTGGTACCACAGCATGTTCTCGGCAATGCAGCCTTCGGCCCGGCGCCGGACGTCCTCTGATGACGGGTATTCGGTCAGCGCACGGCAGAAATTCAGGCACTCCTGTCCGCGTTCACTGTCACGCAGGGGCAAAAGGCGACCGGTGTCGGGCACCTGCACCCGGTCCGCCAGCCGCACCTGCCCGACGATGGGCGCGCGCAGGCCGGGTGCGGCGCGCAGGTTGACGAATTCATTGACGTTGATGACCCGGGCCGAGGTGCTGGCCAGGCGGCAGTTGTTGAACCCGCCGACAGCGCCACCAGCCGATCCGGGATCCTGAACCGCGCGGAAAAAGGCGCGGACATGGGCGTCATCCCCCTCGGCCCAGACCGGCAGATCCGCGATGGGCGTGTCCGGCGGGTACAGCATGTAGGGAAACGCCTGCCCGCTGATGTCCTGATCGGTTGCGCCGCCGGTGTAAGAGGCCCCGCCCATGTAGCGGACAGGTCCGTAATCTCCGAAGATGCGCAGTTCACAGCGGGCAGAGCCCTCGTAGCGGAACCTGCGGTTGCTGAGGGCGTAAACCGATGTATCGTCGATATCCTCGTAGGTGAAATCGAGCGGCCTCGGCTCCGACTGAAGCGGATAATCGATCAGGCCGGAATCGACGTGCCAGCAGAGATTGCTCAGCGCCTGTTGCGCGTTGCCGGAGGGAAAGGCCACCGGCGCCACAGCGATCTCCCACTGCGCGGCCTGACCGACCGTCTCGACA
Source organism: Mameliella sp. AT18 (assembly GCF_028807275.1). Taxonomy (NCBI): domain Bacteria; kingdom Pseudomonadati; phylum Pseudomonadota; class Alphaproteobacteria; order Rhodobacterales; family Roseobacteraceae; genus Antarctobacter; species Mameliella sp. AT18. The sequence continues at coordinate 25,876 of NZ_JARAMO010000315.1, read as the reverse complement.
TAGGTCATCTCGAAGGGCGGCGTGCCCAGCAACGCCAGGAACAGGGAATCCGGGATCGCTGTGCCCATGTCTGCACGGTGCCGCAACACCCCCGCCATGCTGTCGAGCGCGATGGCATAGGCGGTATCGACCTCGTCACGCGTATAGGCGCGCTCCCCCAGCAACAGAGAGGGCGCATGAAAGCCCAGCCTGCCCCGCGGATGCAGCAGCCTGTCGTTGCTATGGGCGCCGCCCGCCTCGGGATGGCGGTAGCGGCCCGCCAGGAAAATGACGGCGCAGGCGCTTTCGCAGGCAGCGCCTGCGGGTACGGCGGTGCCATAGGCACGCTCCCCGATCAGGTCGGCCATCGCCAGCGCCCCGCGCAAGCCTCCACCAGGGGAATCCAGGCAGATGCGGCGTCCGACCGGCGAGTAATCGGCGGTATAGCCGATTTCATCCAGCAGGGCGCGCAGGGCATCCGCATCGCCCTCCTCGATCTGCCCTGAAATCGAGATCCGGCACCCCATGACCGCATCGCCACCCCGGGTGATGGTCGCCGCCGAGGCGGGCCGGGTCCCGGTCAGGACATGGAAACAGAAGACGGCAAGGAGGAGGAGGCGAAGCGCGCTGGTCATATCGGGGCTCGTGCTGCGAAATACAGTCCAAAGGCTAGCACGGCTCCGGAATCACACGAAGCCGGGAATGTGCTGCGGCGCAACCGCCAGCGACCCGATCAATCCGCCAGGAACTTGCGACTGACGTAACCGGCGGTGCCCGATCCGTCGCGGATCTCGTACCAAAAGACATTGCCCTCGATGCAACGGTCCACTTGGGCCCGCAGGTCCGCGTCCCCGTTGTCCAGCGCCAGGTTATTGCAGGCCTTCATGCAACTGCGCGCCCTGTCACCGCCTTCGGGCGTCCGCAGGTCCTGGGTGGCAATCACCCGCACCCTTTCCCCCAGCGGCACCTGCCGCAGCACCTCGGCCTCGAACCCCGGTCCGCCGCGCAGGTTGACGTATTCGTTGACGTTGACGATCCGCGCCTCAGGGTTCAGCAGCCAGCAGGACCGGATCTCGACCTCGGAGAGTTCCGCGCGCGCAGCCGCCTGGATCGCGGCGAAAAAGATCTGCTCGCCGGTTTCGGCCGGGCTGCGCACCACCGGCAGCGCGGACAGTGGCAGGCGCGGATCGTGGAACATGTAGGGATAGACCTCGCGACGCGAGATCTCGTTGGCGCCCGCGCCATCCATGACAAGATAGCCTATCCTGTCCAGGGGATCGCTGTCGGCCCGCAAGGTCATTTCGCAATTGGCCGAGTCCTCGGCCCGGAAGCCGCCGCGCGACGTCACCTGTGCCCGGTCCGGCCCAAGGTTGCCGAAGGTGAAAGGCAGGTTGGCAGAGCCATAGAGGTAACTGTCCGACGCGCGCTGATCCAGCATGCCGCCGTCGCCGTTCAGGCAGGCAAACCGCAACGAGGATTCGATGTCCGAGGCTGTCAGGGACACCGGTGCTACCTCGATCTGCCAGCGCGCCGCCTGTTCCACCGTCTCGACGTAACTCATGTCGCTGGCCGGCGTGTTCAGGATCGTCAGGAACAGCGACTCGGGGATGTCCGAGGTGACGCGCAAGACCTCACCCATGCTGCCCAGGGCCCGGGCATAGGCCGCGTTGACCTCGTCCCGGCTATAGTTGCGGTCTTCCTCCACCAGCGCCGGGGCATGAAAGCCAAGTGTCCCGCGCGGATGCAGGACCCGGTCGGGTATGGCCGCGCCATCGGATTCCGGATGCGAAAAGCGCCCGGACAGGAACAGCAGGGCGCAGGTGCTCTCGCAGGTGGCCCCCTCGGCGATGGCGGTGCCCATGAAACGCGTCTTGACGATATCCGCCATGCGCACCACCTCGATCAGCGAGCCGCCGGGGCTGTCCAGGCAAATGCGCTGCCCCACCGGGCTGGTGCCATCGGGCCAGGGCATGTCTTCCAGGATGGCCCGCAACGCCTCGGCATCGCCGCTGACGATCTCGCCGTCGATGCGCAACTGACAGCCCATGTCCTGCCCTTCCGACAGGGTGATCTGCGCCGCCTGGGCCATGCCTGCGAAAACCGGAAGGACGGCGGCCATTGCCAGCCGCCACAGCACCTGTGCCATGTTTTGCTCCGTCTGCTCGGACCTTTTGGGTGATTCTAGCACGTCAATGCCATTTTGTGCGCGGGGAATTGCCGATCCGAATCAGACGGCAAAGCTTCGCCGAATCACATCGATGCGCAGGACTGGCACATCCTGCACAGACCCCTGTTTCTTTGGGCAGAAAAATACCTCTGGGGGACGCCGCAGGCGGGGGGCAGAGCCCCCGATACGCGGGCGCAGCCCGCGCCGGTCGCCGCGCATCGCGCGGCGAAACCGCCCCTACCGCAACTCGATCGACACCCGCCCCGCGGCCCCCTTGGCGTCGATCACCGACAGGGTCGTAAATCCCGGCCCCGCGAGCGGAGCAAAGAACTCGGGCCTTTGCAGACCGGTCGCCAACACGGCGCCATCCGCCAGCAACGTGTAGGGCGGCACACCGCCACGCAGCTTGATCGGTACGCCCAGCCCGGTCGCCGCCAGCCGCGCGCCCTCGGGCGGGAAGGTCAGTTTCAGCTCGGCCACCGTGTCGCGCGGGCCGAAACGCTGCAGCGTTTCGGGCAATTGCGCGCGGCTGACCAGCAGCGTCTCAGGCGGCGGCGGGGGCAAGGGTTCGAACCGGCTTTCGACGCGGCCCAGCGCCTCGAACAACAGCGGCGCCGCCAGGTCGCCGCCAAAGGCGCCGGGCACCGGCGTGCCGTCGGGCCGCCCGATCCAGACCCCCGCCACGTGCTGCCCGGTCCAACCCAATGCCCAGGCATCGCGATGCCCGTAGGATGTGCCTGTCTTGTAAGCCACGCGCCCCGGTGGCCCCGCCGAGGGGGGCGGCAGCAGGTCGGCGAGGATGTTGCCAACCTGCCAGGCGCTGGTGCGGCTGAGAACGCGCTGCGACGGTGCCTTGTCCGGGTCCACTCCGGCCCGCCACCGCAACGGGATCGCCTCGCCGCCTCGTGCCAGCGCCGCATATAGCTGCACCATCTCCTCGAGCGTCAGGCCAACGCCGCCCAAGGCCAGCGCCAGCCCCGGCGCACCGCCCTGCACACCCGGATCGACCATCGCCCGTTCCAGCGCCGCCATCAGGTGCGCCGGGCCCAGCGCCTCTGTCAGGCGGACGACGGGGATGTTCAGCGACAGTTGCAGCGCCCGGCGTACCGGCAGCTCTCCCCGGTATTCGCCGTCGAAATTCTGCGGCGCATAGGTTCCGAACTGGACCGGCGTGTCCAGGATCAGCGTCTCGGGATGGGCCAGCCCGCGATCGAAGGCCAGCCCGTAAACCAGCGGTTTCAGCGTCGAGCCCGGCGACCTCTGCGCGGTGGTCATGTCGACAAAGCCCTGCGCGGCCATGTCGGTATAATCCTTGGACCCGACCGAAGCGAGGATTTCGCCGCTCTGGTGATCCGCAAGCACCAGGGCAACCGACAGCTTTTCACCCCGGCCCGACATGTACCTCCGGGCCAGCTTCTCCAACCCGGCCTGCAAATCCCGGTCCAGCGTCAGGTCGTGGCGGCCCGGTCCCATCGCCACCGCCCGGTCGGCCATGTGCGGGGCCAGTTGCGGCATCGGCTGACGGCCCAGGGGGGCCGGGTCCAGACTGTCGGATTCCGCCGCCTCCATCGGGATCACCCCGGCGCCGGCCATGCGCTGCAACACGCGGTTGCGGGCATTCCGCGCCGCCTCGGGGTGGCGGTCGGGGCGGCGGCTCTCGGGGGCCTGTGGCAGCGAAACCAGCAGCGCCGCCTCGGCCGGTGTCAGCCGCGCGGGCTCTTTGCCTAGCCAGATCAGCGAGGCGGCGCGCAGCCCCTCGACGTTGCCGCCATAAGGCGCAAGCCGCAGGTAGAGCGCCAGGATCTCTTGCTTGTCCAAGCGCCGTTCCAACGCCAGCGCCAGCCGCATCTGCCGCAGCTTGCCGCGCCATTGCCCCGTGGTGCCGTCCTCCAGCAACCGCGCCACCTGCATCGTCAGTGTCGAGGCGCCCGATACGATTTCTCCATGCCGGATCGCCTGCCCGGCAGCCCGAATCGTGGCGCGCAGATCGACACCGGGATGGCTGTAGAACCGCTTGTCCTCGTAGGCGACCAGCATCTCGAAGAACAGCGGGTCGACCTGGTCCGGAGAGACCTCCAAGCGCCAGAGCCCGTTTTCGATCGTGTAGGCGCGCAGAAGATGTCCGTTACGGTCCCGAACCTCTGGCGAGGTCGCGTGAACCAGCACCGGAATCTCCGTGGCGTCGATGAAATCGTCGAACCGGTCGCGCGCGAAGGCCGCCGACCACAGCAGCACGACGAGTACGACAAGCCGTTTCACACATCCGCCTCCCAGAGGCCCGGGTAACGGGTGACAAAGCCGTGGGTATCGACCGACAGATGGGTTTCGAACTCGGTTTCCTGCGCCTCGTAACGCACCAGCCCGCCGCGTTCGCGGGTGTAGGCCTGTGTCAGCGGTGTCACCTGCGGGCCGGGAAAGCGCAGCCAGGCCGATGTCGTCTCCAGCCGCCCGACTTCTGGCACGCGGTTCAAGGGCATCAGGTTGGTCGCGGGGGTAAAGGCCAGGTCCACGTCCTCGGCCCCTGCCAGATCGGGGCGCAGAGCCTCGTTCACGGTCCAGCCATCCTCACCCCGCGCTAGGCGCAGCGCGACGGCGTCGCCGCCGTAGTCGCCGGTGATGTCGGCGCTGGTGGTGCACCAGTCCGCGCCGACGCGGATCACGTAGTCCAGCGCGGCCCAGCCGGTGGCATCGCGGAACCGGGCGTGACCGACCAGCATCCAGCCCTGGTCAAGCCGCGCCAGGCGGCACTTGTCTTCCCCGTCGCGGTCCAGCGCCCGCCAGTGGATCGTCGCTACCGTCTCGCCGCTCATGGCAGGATCGTCACGCTGCCGGAAGCGGTGACCGCCCGGTATTCGGGCCGGTACATGTCCTCGACCAGCGCCGCCGGGTGGTGGAACGTGCCGGGCGAGACCGCCCGCAGGATATAGGCCAGCTTCAACGGCTTGTCCGACTCCTGGTTGATGGCGGCCAGGAAACGCTCGGCACGGAACTCGGTGTGTTCGGCGCTGGCCAGTTCCAGCCAGTCGAGCGCCCGGATATCGCCCGAGCGCAGCAGGCTGGGATTGTCGATCTCGAACCCCGCCGGCAGCGCATCGTCCAGGATCAGGCGCGCGCCCGTCTTTTCCGCAGGCTTGATGGTCAGCACGGCGACCATGCGGTCGCCCGCGCGGATTTCCGAAACCGGCTCGCCCTCCAGCGTGAAATACTCGCGGGTCAGCGCATAGCCATACCCCGTCGCCTCGGTCGCGCCCAATGGCTTGCCAAGGGTCGTCAGGGTGATGTCGGTCGGCTTGTCAGAGGTGTTGGTCAAGCTCACAGGCTCCAACCCCTCGGCCTCGACCCGGCGCACGAAGGGACCGGACAGCGGCTCTCCATTCAGGGCAAGCCCCGAGACGGTCGGATCCTGCACCATCGCGTGTGCCGCCAAGAGCGCCCAGGCCTTTTCCTGCGTCGACAGCGGACGGTCGACAGAGGAAATCCGCCGCACCACGTCGTTGCGGTCAAACCGGTCAGACCGCGCCTCGACCGCAAGGGCCAGCAGGCCCGCCGCGTCGCGCAGGGAACTGCCATAGTCCGAACGATAGCCTTGTTTCGTCGGCACCGGCGTGGCCAGCAGACGGGCGGCGGCCCGGCCGAACATGGCATCTGCGCGCGGCTGGTCGCCATAACTGGCCAGCGCGGCGCCCAGTTGCGCCTGTGCCAGCGGCGTTGCGAAATCCGCCGCCTTTTCGTCGGCGTAATAGCGCAGGTCGCCCATCGCGGCCTCACCCTCTCGCGCCAGGACCATCAGGGCATAGGCGATGTCCTGCCCGCCGTTGTCGAAGTCCGGCGCATAGGCGATCCGGTTCTTGAGATTGTCGAGCGCGTTCTGCCAGGCCGTGTCCGGCACCTCGTAACCCCCCGCCTTGGCGCGGCTGAGGAAGTCCGTCACATAGGCGTCCAGCCAGAAATCACCCGACCACGCGCCCCAGAGCCCGAAGGCCCCGTTGGATGCCTGTCGGGTCAGCACCTGGGCGATGGATTGCTCGATGCGCAGGTCGATGCGGTCCGTGTCGCCCAGGCCCAGAGGCTCGGCAATCGCGGACATGTAGAGCAGCGGCAGAGCCTTCGATGTCACCTGCTCGGTGCAGCCATAGGGATAACGGTCAAGCGAGGCCAACATGCCCGGCACATCGAAGCGCGCCAGCGGACCGGCCGAGACCATCGCCGAGGCACCGGCAGGCTGCAGATCCGCAAAGACCTGATCGTCCAGCGTAAAGGTCTGCCCTGCGGCCAACTGGATGCGGCGGGTGGTGCCCACGTCCGGATCGTTCGAGCGCACGCCCAGCGTCAGGTCCTTGGTCAGGCGCTGACCATCTGGCGTGATCACGGCGATCTGGATCTTGTGGTCGCCCACGGCGCCCGCGGTCAGCGGGATGTCCAGCGCGGTCTTTTCGCCCTCGCCCAGCGTCACGTTCGCAGGCAGGGCGCCGGTGTCCAGCGTCACGCCATCGGCGGTGACGGTCAGGGGCATCTCGCCGGTTTCGCCCTTGGCATGGGTCAGTTCCAGCAGCAGGCGGCTTTCGTCGCCCGGCGACAGGAAGCGCGGCAGCGAGGCCGAGATCACCACCGGGTCGCGCACCAGCACGTCCGCCTCGGCAGAGCCGACCCCCTTGGGCGACCAGGCCACGGCCATCAGCCGGACGGTGCCGTTGAAATCCGGAATGTCAAAGCTGACCTCGACGGTACCATCCTCGCCCACCGGCAACTGGCCGGAGAAGAAGGCGACGGTCGCCTCTGTCGGCGGCGGGCTCTGCAGGCGCATGCCCGCGGCCCCGTCACCACCCGACCGGACGGTGCCCATCGCGCCGTTCATGCCGTCGATCAGACGGCCATAGATGTCGCGGATCTCGACGCCCAGCCGACGCTGGCCAAAATAGTGACCCGCCGGGTCCGGCGTGTCGAAGCCCGTCAGGTTCAGGATCCCCAGGTCGACGGCGGCAACGGTGACATAGGCCTGCTCACCCGGTGTCACGTTGTCGATCCGCACCTTCGCGGTCAGCGGCCCACGCGGGGCGCTCTCGGCAGGCGCGTCGACTCCGACCTTCAGTTTCGCATCGCCGGGATCGACACTGGCATGGGTCAAGCCGAGGGCGCGGGCCGGGTTCTGGCCCGCCGTCACGTCCATCGGGCGGATCACCTGCGCGGTGACATAGACACCGGCGCCCCAATCCTCGGTCACGGGCAGGGTCAGGGTGTTTTCCCCCTCGGCCACGTCCACCGCCTGCATGGAAATTACGCGGTCGGCCAGCACTGTGACCACGGCCTTGCCCGCGTAGCGCGGGACCATGCGCAGAGTTGCGCTGTCGCCCGGCTGATAGGCGGGCTTGTCCAGCGACAGTTCCAGCATGTCAGGGGCGTCGGCAGCATCGGCAGGCGCGTACCATCCTGCCGAAAAACCCATCGAGGCGGCCAGGTAGGCACCGTCGGCGCGTTCCACGACGACCTCGTACTGCCCCCACTCCACCTCTGCCGCGATCTTCAGCGGGTCGGCGCCCAGCGTGCCGGTGCCCTTGGCCACGGTCTCGCGGGTTGTCATCGGCTCCCAGTACCAGTTGCCGTAGTTCTGATACCACTGGTAGCGCGTGCGCACGCGGTTGACCTGCCAGCTGACCCCCATCTCCTGCGGTTGCAGGTCCGGCCCCACGGCGATCACCTCGAACCGTGCCTCGGCACTTTCGGCGAATTCCTCGGCGGCTGGCTTGATCCCGATCATCGGGGTCGGCGGGGCCACGGACCGCGAGATCAGACGTTCCACTGGACGCCCCGAGGCCTCGGACAGGCGCAGGGTGGCGGTGGCCGTCATCGGGCGGCCCTTGGGGTCGATGTCGGGCATCGGCAGGGTCAGCTGTGCGGCGCCTGCGGCATCCGTGGTCAGATCGGCGGCAAAGCTTTCGATCCGGGTCAGCGCGTTGTCGTCGTGACGGCCAAAGCGGTAGCCGGGGAAGGTATCCAGCCGGGTGCCGGTGGACAGGCGCAACTCGCCCTCGATGTCCAGGTCGGCGCCCGGGGCCCCAAAGAGATACCGTGCGTCCACCTCCAGCAGCGGCGGCGACAGCGGGTTGATCGGCCCCTCGGGCAGCGACAGGTCGAAATCAATGCGCTCGGGCACGAAATCCTCGACCAGCAGGGTGTCCGAGGTCAGCGCCTCGCCCTTTGGGTCGGCGTAGACGGCCAGCCGCCAAGTGCCGCGCGGCACCGTCGGGCCCAGCGGCAGTGTAAAGACATGGCCGCCCGCATCCCCCCCGTCCGAGATATGGCGGGAGTATTCGACGCCATCAGGCCGGGTCAGAACGGCGGTCAGCGGCACATCGTTGACCGCATCGGCCTGCGCATTCCGCAACAGGGCGGTCACGTTGACCTCGTCCCCCGCGCGATAGACGCCGCGATCGGTGGCGACGAAGGCATCCAGCGGCCCGGCGGGCGCGCGGCCCGCGACGCCACGGTCGGACAGGTCAAAGGCAGGATCGGTCAGCGACAAGAAGGCAAGGTCTTCCTCGCCCCGCTTGGCCATGACCAGCGCGGGCGCCGTACCGCCCTTGCCGCGCAACAGGCCCGGCGCGAAACGCGCCACGCCATCGGCATCGGTTGTCACGGTCTCCAGCACGCGGTTGGCCTCGGCCAGCAACGAGACCTCGAGCCCGGCCATCGGCGAGGCGTCGCCAAGGTCGCGGGCAAAGACGGTCAGGCCGTCGGTGCCCTGCAGGGTCGTCAAACCGATGTCGGAGAGGATGAACCACTGCGTCGCGCGGCGTCCTTCACCGCGTTTCGGGTCCGGCACGGCGGCGGTCAGCGCATAGATCCCGGCCGGCAGGTCGCCCAGGACCTCACCCATCGGCAGGCGGGTCATCATGTCGGCATTCAGGCGGTTTTCCACTACGCCGGTACCGGTCCAGATCTCCTCGGCCACGTCGCGGGCAAAGTAGTTTTCGTCATAGCGGCCCAGCGGGCGGCCAAAGTAGTTTTCCTGGATCGCGCGCACCAGGTTGCGGTCGGACACGCGGCGCAGGGTCAGATCGACCTCGTCGAGGTTGACAGTGTCGATCGGAATGCCCGCATCCGCCGTGCGCGGCAGAACGTAGGCCCGGCCCGGAAAGCCAAGGGTCGGGGTGCGGTCGCTGACATAGGCAGTGATCGGCACGTCGCGGATCAGTTCCTCGCCCGACTTGGCGGGCAGGCCAGAGCGGAAGGTGATGGTATAGCGGCTGCCATGCTCGACGCCGGTCACACAGATCCGCTCGTCATCCTGCACCACGGCGAGGCGCGGATCGGGCAGCTTGACATAGGGCGCATAGTCCTGCCCCACGCGCACCAGCGGCTCGTTGAAGCTGGCGCAGATGCGCGGCGTGGCGCTGTCGGCCTCGACAACGTGATCGTCGACGCGAAAGCCGTATTTGCCGATGGCATCGTCCAGCAGCGCAGAGACATCGGCGCGGGGGCCGATGCTTTCGGCCAGGCGCAGCGCGGGGATCATCAGGCGGCCGCGCTTGTCGGCCTCCAGCGCGCGGGCTAGATCGTACAGCGCAGTGATCCGCTGCGCATCGTCGCCGGTGCGCAGATAGGCATTGATCGAGGCCAGGAAGGCGCGGCGGCCATACTTGTGCTTGTCCGCGCCCTGCACCTCGCGCAGGTAGTCGGTTGACCACTGGCCATACTGCAGCCAGAGCGCCGGATCATCGTTCTGCGCCAGCGCCGCACCGGTCCAGTGGATCGCATCGCGCAGGTTGCCCTCGTCACGCGCCCGGGTCGCCGCATCCAGCAACGCCTGGACGGTCCATTGCCCGCCGCCGTGGCGCACGGCGAGATCCATCGCCTCGGCACGAGCGCGGTCGATGTCACCGTCGCGCAGGAAACCCAGGTCTTCGCGCCGGGTCTCGGCCCGGGCCAGAACCTCGGGCGGGGTGATGACGACGCGCCCCGACACCGCCCCTTCGTAGGCGGCGCGGTCCGTTATCTCTGTCTTTGGGAAACAGGCGTTCGTCCGGCTGTTGAAAGTGAACGCGATGCATCCTTCGGCATCCAGGCAGGCCTGCTGGCAGGCATCAAGCGTGGTGTCGAAGAGCTCTTGCAGGTCCTTGCCCACATAGTCGATGTCCCGGGTGACCACGTACCGCCGGTCCGGCATCGCCTCCTGCGCCTGAGCAGAGGACAAGCCAAAGAGGGCCGCGGCGAGGCCCAGAGCAAAACGACGCATCAAAAAGCTCCTTTCAGAACAATGCGGTTCATCGTGGCACGCACCGGGGGGCAAAACAAGGATTCGGAAGGTCAGGGAAACCTGACCCAAGGCGGGGCTGACGCCCGTAGTTTAAGGAGATGTTCACCTCGCCGGGGCAAGAGTCCCGGGGTCTGAAAGGAGAGCCCGGGATGGAAATGGCCGATCGCCTGGCCGCGGAACGGCGCGCACGGCTGGCTGCGGAAAGACTTCTGGAACAAAAGCAGGCTGAACTGTTCGAGGCCAACCGCCGCCTGGGCAAACACGCGCTGGAACTGCGCAACGAGATTCAGGAAACCCGGACCGAGGTCAAGGTTGTCCGGGACGAGAACCAGCGCGTCATGCACCAGCTGGGCGAGGCGACGCAAAAGATCGAGGTGGTCACCGAACAGCTGTGGAGCGCATTGGAAACCATGCGCGACGGCTTTGCCATGTACGACGAGAACCTGCGCCTGGAACTGGCCAATCCCGCCTACCTGCAGGTCTTCGAAGGGGTGGAAAGCATCGCGCCCGGCGCTTCCTATGAACATGTGCTCAAGGTGCTGATCCAGGAAGGCATCGTCGATCCGCAGGGCGAACACCCGGACGACTGGACCCACCGGATGCGCGCCCGCTGGGACATGGACCCGATCCCGAACGAGACGCTGCGCCTGTGGAACAACCGCTTTGTCAAGATCCGTGACCGGCGCCTCCCGGATGGCGGGATCGTCAGCCTGGGCGTCGACATCACCGGGCTGATGCGCATGTGGTCCGCGGTCGAGGAAATGCCCGACGGCTTTGTCATGTACGACGCCGAAGACCGTCTGCTGATGTGCAACCAGCAGTACAAGGACATCTACGCCAAGAGCGCCCCCGCCATGCGGCGCGGCGCGAGTTTCGAGGAAATCCTGCGCTACGGGCTGGACCGCAAGCAATACGCCGAGGCCATAGGGCGCGAGGAGGACTGGCTCGAGGAACGGTTGCTCGTGCACCGCCAATCCGAGACCGAACTGGAACAGCAGCTGGAGGACGGTCGCTGGCTGCGGGTCTACGAAAGACGCACCCGCGACGGTGGCCTCGTCGGGCTGCGGGTCGACATCACCCAGATCAAGCAGGACCAGGAGCGACTGAAAGAGGCGACCATCCGGGCCGAGGCCGCCAACCGCGCCAAGTCCGCCTTCCTCGCCAACATGAGCCACGAGATCCGCACCCCCATGAACGGCGTCGTCGGCATGGCCGACCTGTTGATGGACACCGAATTGAGCGAGGAACAACAGCTCTATGCCGACACGATCCGCAGTTCGGGCGAGGCGCTGCTGGTCATCATCAACGACATCCTCGACTATTCCAAGATCGAGGCCGAAAAGCTGCAACTGCACCCCGCGCCCTTCGACCTTGAACGCGCCATCCACGAGGTGGTGATGCTGTTGCAACCCACCGCGCGGGACAAGGAAATCTCGCTGCTGGTCGACTACGACATGTTCCTGCCGACCCGTTTCATCGGCGATGCCGGGCGGGTCCGACAGATCCTGACCAACCTCTTGGGCAACGCGGTGAAATTCACCATCCAGGGCCACGTCCTTGTGCGGGTCGTCGGCGTGCCGGGGGATGAAAACGCCTCGTCCATCCACATCACGGTCGAGGATACGGGCATCGGCATTCCGCCCGACAAGGTCGACCACGTCTTTGGCGAGTTCAACCAGGTCGAGGATGAGCGCAACCGCACGTTTGAGGGCACGGGCCTGGGCCTGGCGATCACCCGACGGCTGGTCGAGCTGATGGACGGCGAGGTCTGGGTGGAATCCGACCTGGGCAAGGGCAGCTGTTTCGGATTGCGCATCCTGTTGCCAACCGAGGAACCCGCCGTCTTCGAAACAGCCCGCCTGCCCGGCCACCTGTCACGGGTGCTGGTCGTCGACGATCACAACGTCAACCGCGAGATCCTGTCGAAACAGTTGGGGATCATCGGGCTGAGCGCGGATTTCTGCAAAACCGGGTACGAGGCCATCGACCACATGGCCCAGCGCCCCGACCTGTTGCTGATCGAACAGGACCTGCCCGACATGAGCGGCCAGGATCTCGCCGCCCAGGTCACCCGCGGAGGGCGCAATATCCCGGTCATCCTGATGGCCGACAATCCGGCCCAGGTCGCCCGACGTCCGGGCCTGGACATCGCCGCCGTCCTGCAGAAACCCGTGCCGCGCCGGGCTCTTTTTGCCGCCCTGGAAAAGATCGGCGTCGCCCACTACCCCGAAGGTGACAGCCCCGGCCCCCGGGACCCGGCCGAAGGTGCGCCCCCTGCCCTTGCCTCGCCGGAACCGGGCGGTCCGCTGGACGTACTGGTGGCCGAGGACAACAAGACCAACCAGCTCGTCTTTCGCAAGATGGCCAAGGATTTCAACGTCACCCTGCGCTTTGCCAACAACGGGATCGAGGCGCTCGAGGCCTATCGCGACCGGCGGCCGGACCTGATCTTCATGGATATCTCGATGCCGCGCATGGACGGCAAACAGGCCACGCGCGAGATCCGGGCGCTGGAAAACGGCGGCCCGCAGGTGCCGATCATCGCCGTCACCGCCCATGCCATGAGCGGCGACCGCGAGAGCATCCTGGCGGCCGGTTTGAACGACTACCTGACCAAGCCACTGCGCAAGGCCGCGCTGGCCGAGAAATTCGATCTTTACGCGCCGCAGAAATCGCGGCACGCGGTCTCTTGACCGGCGTTCAGGCCGATTGTGCGCCGGCCTCTGCCGGGCGCAGAAAGACCGGGCGATCCGGCTCTGACATGTCCGGCTGGTAGACATAGCCGCCAAGGTCGAAATCCAGCAGGCCGTCAGGGTCCGTCAGGCGGCGCTGGATGATGTAGCGCGCCATCGACCCGCGCGCCCGCTTGGCGAAAAAGCTGACGATCTTGGGGCCGCCCGGCTTGTCCTCCATGAACTGCGGCGTGATGATCCGCAGCTTCAGGGGCTTTTCCGGCACGGCGCCGAAATATTCCTGGCTGGCGCAATTGACCAGCACGTCGGTCCCCAGCGCCTCGGCCTGCGCACGCAGCGCCTTGGCGATCTGGTCGCGCCAGTAGTCATACAGGTTGCCGCCGCGCCGCGTCTTCAGCCGCGAACCCATTTCCAGCCGGTAGGCCTGCATCGCGTCCAGCGGGCGCAGCACCCCGTAAAGCCCCGACAGGATCCGCAGGTGATCCTGCGCCCAGGTCATTTCCTCGGGGTCGAGCGAACCCGCCTCGAGCCCCAGGTAGGTGTCCCCGGCAAAGGCCAGCGCGGCGGGGCGCAGGTCCTCGGGGCCGGGCGTGTCGGTAAAGGCGCGGAAACGATCGCGGTTCAGCCGCGCGAGGTCATCCGACAGGTCCATCAGGCCCTTGAGGTCCTTCAGGCTCAGGTTCCGGGCCGTTTTGGCCAGACGCTGTGCGTCTTCCTCGAACGCGGGTTTGGTCATCTCGACCGTCCGTTCCGCCCAGTCCAGCCGCTTGGCCGGAGAGATCACGACAAGCACCATCCGCCTCCATCACTTCCAGTGACCCCGAGGTAGTCTGCCCGCCCGCCAAGGTCCAGAGCCGGGCCTGTCAGCCCGCGTTTTCCTGCAGCACCGACCAGAAGACCGGGCCGAACCGTTCCGCCCGCTTGTCGCCCAGCGCCTGGCACAGCGCGTCCTCGCTATGGGGCGGACGCTCTGCCAGCTTGGCAAGCAAAGAGGCGGAACAGGACAGCGGCTTGTCGGTGCCGTCGGGACCGCGCAGCAGATCGGCCTGGGCCGCCATCAATGCATCGTAAACCGCCCCTGTCCCCCGCGCCGCCAGCTTGCGCCGGCGCGGGTGCATCTCTTCGGACCCGCCGTTCAGCACCTCGAGGAATTCTGCCCCGTAGCGTTCCAGCTTCTTGGCGCCGATGCCGGAAATCCGGGCCAGCTCGTCCATGTTGGCGGGACGGGTCTCGGCCATCTCGATCAGGGTGCGGTCGACGAAGATCACGTAGGCGGGCACGCGCGCCGCCTCTGCCAGCGCGCGCCGCTTGGCCTTGAGCGCCGAGAGCATGGGCGCGTGTTCCTCGCTGACCAGGGCCTTGACCGCCGGGCGGCGCTCCGTCGCGCGGACGACGGCATCCTTGCGCAGCTGGATCGCCTCCTCGCCGCGCAGGATCGGCAGGGCCCGGTCCGTCATGACAAGCGCCCCGTGGCGTTCCGCGTCCGGGCGCATCAGGTCATGGCCCATCATCTGACGGAACACCGCCTGCCACTGGCCGCGGCTGAGATCCTTGCCGACACCGAAAGTGGGCAGGCCGTCATGCCCCCGTTGCTTGATCTTGTCGGTCTCCTTGCCCAGCAGGATGTCGATCAGGTGCCCGGCGCCAAAACTTTCGTCCGTGCGCAGAGCGGCAGAAAGCGCCTTGCGCACCGCCTCGGTGCCGTCGAACAGCTCTGGCGGGGTATCGCAGAGGTCGCAGTTGCCGCAGGCCCCGGCCTCTTCGCCGAAATAGGCCAGCAGCGCCTTGCGGCGACAGCCCAGCGCCTCGGCCAGCCCCAGAAGCGCGTTCAGCCGCCCGTGGTCGGCGGCGCGGCGTTCCGGCGGGGCCAGCCCCTCGTCGATCTGAGAACGGCGCAGGCGGATGTCCTCGGGGCCGAACAGGGTCAACGTCTCGGCCGGGGCGCCATCGCGGCCTGCGCGGCCGATTTCCTGGTAATAGGCCTCGATCGACTTGGGCAGGTCCGCATGGGCCACCCAGCGGATGTCCGGCTTGTCCACGCCCATGCCAAAGGCCACGGTGGCAACGACGATCAGCCCGTCCTCGGTGGCAAAGCGTTCCTCGACATGGCGGCGGTCATCGGCCTCCATCCCGCCATGATAGTGACAGGCGGCGTGGCCCTCCTCGCGCAGGGCGCGGGCGATGCCTTCGGTCTTGGCCCGCGTGCCGCAATAGACGATGCCGGACTGCCCCTTGCGGGCACCGGCGAACTTCAGGATCTGGGCGCGCGGCCCGTCCTTGGGTTGAAAGGCGAGATGGATGTTGGGCCGGTCAAAACCGCGCAGGAAGGTCGTCGGCGGCTGTCCGTCGAAGAGCCGCGTGACCATTTCCTCGCGCGTTTCGACATCCGCCGTCGCGGTAAAGGCCGCCAGCGGCACGTCCAGCGCGCGGCGCAATTCCCCGATCCGCAGGTAGTCGGGGCGGAAATCATGGCCCCACTGGCTGACGCAATGCGCCTCGTCCACGGCGATCAGAGAGATCCCCGCCTGCGCCAGCATCCGCTGCGTGCCGCCATTGGCCAGCCGTTCGGGCGCGAGGTAAAGCAGTTTCAATTCACCGGAATGCAGCATGTCCCAGACCGCATCCGTTTCCTCGGGCGTGTTGCCCGAGGTCAGGGCACCGGCGGCCACGCCTGCCTCACGCAGGCCCCGCACCTGGTCGCGCATCAGGGCAATCAGCGGTGAGATCACCACCGTCACCCCGTCGCGCAACAGCGCAGGCAGTTGGAAACACAGGGATTTGCCGCCGCCGGTGGGCATGATGGCCAGCACGTTCTCACCCGCGGCCACGGCCTCGACAATCTCGCCCTGGCCGGGGCGAAAGGCGTCGAAGCCGAAAATCTCTTGCAACAGCGCCTCGGCGCCCCCGGCATCGCGCGGCATGGAAAACCTGTCGGATTTGTCTGGATCTGCTCTCAATCCAGACAATCACATACTAAGATTCGGTGAATCAAGCCCCAGCCACCACAATATGCGGCTTTTGACCGTGACGCGCGCGGGATCAGAACCCGTAGAAAAACCCGGCGTTGTTGGCCAGGATGATCTGCAGCGCGTAGACCCCGATCAGCGTGATCAGCGGCGCCAGGTCCAGCCCGCCCATCGGCGGCAGGATGCCCCGGATGCGCGAATAGACAGGTTCAAGGATCCGGTTCAACCCGTCCCAGATCGCCGCGACGATCGGCTGGCGCAGGTTGAGGATCTGGAAGTTGATCAGCCAGCTCATGATCACATGGGCGACGATGATGAAGACCGCGATGCTGAGAAGCATGTTCAGGATCTGAAAGAGCGACTGCATCTGATGGGCCTTTCCTCGTGGTGCCGGTCGGCCCAGAGGTATGCGCAGAAACACTTAAGGACAAGTGTGCCGCGAGGTCCCGATTGACGCGGCTTTGCGCGCGCAGCATCACGCGGGCCAAGGAGCCTGCCCATGTACCCATTTCTGCGTCTTGCCCGCAACGTCCGCCAAGCCCGCCGCGCCCCGCGACTGGGCCTCTTCGATACCCATGTCTCGACCCACGTCTGCATGCCCTGGGATCTCGATCTGTGGTGGGAGCTGAACAACGGCCGCACCCTGACGATCTATGACCTTGGCCGCATCCCGCTGGCGATCCGCACCGGCCTGGTGGACGTCTTGAAACGCGAAGGCTGGGGCCTGACCATCGCCGGGTCGGTGGTGCGCTACCGGCGCCGGGTCCGCATGTGGGACAAGGTCGAGATGCACTCGCGCATGCTGGGCTGGGACCGCAGGTTCCTCTACCTCGACCAGTCGATGTGGCGAGCGGACGGCGAATGTACCAGCCAGGCGATCTATCGCGCCGCCCTGACCGACGCCAAGGGCATCGTCACCACGGATCGCTCGGCCCCGGCATTGGGCGCGCCTGCGGCAAGCCCGGCTTTGCCCGACTGGGTGCAGACCTGGATCGCCTCCGAAGACGCACGGCCATGGCCGCCTGCAACGAAAAAGTGACGAAGCCAGCGGCTATCTAGCCTCGGAACACCCGCCGTCGTTAACCACTTGCCACGCCCCCTGCCGATGGGTTCTATCGCCCCATTCCGAAAAGGGGCAGGCATGGCACATCCGACGAAACGGCAACGCATCTGGGGCTGGATGTTCTTCGACTGGGCGCAACAGCCCTACGCGACCCTTGGCCTGACCTTCATCTTCAGCCCCTATTTCGCCGCCGTCGCCGCCGAGTATTTCATGAACCAGGGCGCCGAGGCCGCCAGTGCCAAGGCCAATGCGCAAAGCCTCTGGTCCTCGGCCCAGACCATCGCCGGCCTTGTCATCGCCTTTTCCGCGCCTCTGCTGGGGGCCTGGGCCGATGCCACCGGGCGTAAGCGACCCTGGTTCTGGCTGTTCACCGTGATCGCCATCCTTTCCGCCTTCACCCTCTGGCAGCTGCAACCGAACGGCAGCGGGCTCTACATTGCCCTCGCGATGTTCTGGATCGGCTTTGTGGCCAGCGAATCCGCCTTCAACCTGAACAACGCGATCCTGCCCAGCCTCGGCACACAGGAAGAGGTAGGCCGCATCTCGGGGACCGCCACGGCCTTTGGCTATTGGGGGGGTGTGCTGTCGCTCTTCATCATGTTGTTGTTCTTTGCCGAAAATGAAAGCGGCACCACCCTGATCGGACTTTCCCCGCCATTCGGGCTGGACGCCGAGGCACGCGAGGGCACGCGGTTCGTCGGGCCCTTCATCGGGCTGTGGTTCGCGATCTTCCTCATTCCCTTCTTCGCCTGGAACCACGACGATCCGCTGGAACGCAAGAAACCGGAAAGCGTGCGCAAGGTGCTGGCAGACCTCTGGCAGACCATCCTGCGCGTCTCGCGCCGCAAGTCCTGCCGCAGTTTCCTGTTGTCCTCGCTGTTCTACCGCGACGCGCTGACCGCGCTTTATGCCTATGGTGGCATCTATGCGACGCTGGTGCTGGACTGGCAGGTGATCCAGGTCGGTGTTTTCGGCATCATCGCCGCCATCGCGGCCGCGGTCCTGTCCTGGGTCGGCGGGCTGGCGGATCAGCGGTTCGGCCCCAAGCCCGTGATCCGCACCTGCATCTGGGTTCTGATCCTCGTCGGCTGCGTGATCGTGGGCATGTCGCGCGAAAGCCTGTTCGGGATGCCGCTGGCCGAAGGCTCGCTGGTGCCGGACATCATCTTCTACATCTGTGGCGCGATCATCGGCGGCACCGGCGGCGCGCTCTATTCCGCGTCGCGGTCGATGATGGTGCGCCATTGCGATCCCGCGCGCCCGGCGGAGGGGTTCGGCCTGTTTGCCTTGGCGGGCAAGGCCACGGCCTTTCTGGCCCCCGCGCTCATCACCCTGTTCACCTATGTGACACAGTCCAACCAGCTGGGCTTTCTGCCGGTGATCGGGCTTTTCCTGATCGGACTCGTTCTGCTAGCATGGGTGCATCCGCAGGGAGAGAGACCCGCATGATCCGTTTCATTACGACCATTTCCCTTGTCCTTGCCCTGGCTGCCTGTGGTGGCGGCGGGCGTGACATCTCCGGGGCCCGCGCTCCGGCCCGTCCGCTGGACCCGGTGCTGTCCTCCAAGGAGGCCAAGCAGCTTTTCGGCGCCAAGAGCCAGGCCTCGACGCAAAAGGCCGAACCCTTCGGGGGTTATGCCAAGGGCTGTCTTGCCGGTGGGGTTCAGCTGGCCGAAACCGGGCCGACCTGGCAGGCCATGCGCCTCAGCCGCAACCGCAACTGGGGCCACCCCGAGCTGATCGACTACGTTCAGGATCTCAGCCGCAAGGCCGCGCAGCAGCCGGGCTGGAACGGCCTGTACCTGGGCGATTTCAGCCAGCCGCGCGGCGGCCCGATGCTGACCGGCCACCGTAGCCACCAGATCGGGCTGGACGCCGATATCTGGCTGCGCCCCGCCGATAACCTGAACCTCTCGGTCAAGGCGCGCGAAAACATCTCGTCGATCTCGATGCGTCGCTCGGCAGGGGCCTATACCAACGACAAGTGGACGAAACAGCACCACGAGATCCTCAAGGCCGCCGCCAGCGATCCCCGCGTCGCGCGCATCTTTATCTTCCCGGGCGCCAAGGTACAGATGTGCAACGATGAAAAGGGCGACAAGTCCTGGCTGCGCAAGGTGCGCCCCTGGTGGGGGCATCACTACCATTTCCACGTCCGGCTCAGCTGCCCCAAGGGCGCCGCGGGCTGTGTCGACCAGGCGGCGCCGCCCCCCGGCGACGGCTGCAAGGAGGCCGAAGGCTGGGTCGACCGTATCCTGAACCCGCCGCCGCCCGATCCCAACGCCAAACCTTCGCCGCCCCGGCGCGAGCTGACGCTGGGCGATCTGCCGCGCGCCTGTGCCGACGTGCTGGCCGCGAACTGACCCACGCATGACACGCCGCCTGTTTCGCCGCCTGCGGGCGCTGACGCTGGTCTGCGCCAGCCTCGCAGGCCTTGGCGCCTGCGCGGCAGAGGTCGGCCCGAAGGTGCAGTTCATCAGCCATCTGGACTGGCCCCCAGGGCCACACCGGATGGGCGGGTTCTCCGGGCTGGAACTGTCCGACGACGGCGCCCGGTTCACCGCCATTTCCGACCGCGGCTTCATCGTCACCGGGCGCCTTCACCGCGAGGGCCCGAAACTGACCGCCATCGAGGAAGATACCCCCGGCCCGTTGCGCAACCCGCAAGGCGCGCCTGTCTTGGGACTGGAGGCGGATTCCGAGGGCCTGGCGATTGGCCCTGACGGACGCATCCATGTCTCGTTCGAGGGGCGGCACCGGGTCAGCGCCTATCCCTCTCCGGATCGCAGCCAGCCATTGCCCACACCTGATGCCTTTGCCGCCCTCCAAGGCAATTCCGGCTTCGAGGCGCTGGCCATCGACGACAAGGGCCATCTCTACACCTTGCCCGAACGCTCGGGCCGGCTGACGCGGCCCTTCCCGGTCTGGCGTTTCGACGGCAGCCGATGGAGCCAGCCGTTCTCGATCCCACGCTCGGGCGGCTTTCTCCCGGTCGGCGCCGATTTCGGCCCCGACGGGCGGTTCTACCTGCTGGAGCGCGAATTCACCGGCTTCGCCTTTCGCAGCCGGGTCCGGCGGTTCGTCATCACCGGCGACAGGATCGCCGGCGAAGAGACCCTGCTGGAAACGCCGCGCCACAGACACGGCAATCTCGAAGGATTGGCGGTGTGGCGCGACGCCACCGGCGCGATCCGACTCACCATGTTGTCGGACGACAATTTCAAGAGCTTCCTGCGCAGCGAGTTCGTCGAGTACCGGGTCACCCACTGACCCCCATGCCCCTTGACGCGGCACCGGGGCCACCTGTAAGCCCCCGCAATCCGGTTCTCCGGATCAAGTCCCCGCAACCTTGCAAAAAACGGGTCACACACATGACACGCGCTCATCTTCCCGGCATTCTTGCCATGGCGGCCATTGTCTTGGCCTCCAACATCCTCGTCCAGTTCCTGTTCGGCCAATGGCTGACCTGGGGCGCCTTCACCTATCCGCTGGCCTTCCTGATCACTGACTTGATGAACCGCATCTACGGCCCGGGCCCCGCGCGGCAGGTGGTCTTTGTCGGGTTCATCGTCGGGGTCTTCTGCTCGCTCGTGGGCACCCAGATCCTGCTGCAGGGCGACGGGTTCACCTACCCGGCGGTGACGCTGCGGATCGCCATCGCCTCGGGCCTGGCTTTCCTCACCGCCCAGATGATGGACGTGGCGATCTTCGACCGCCTGCGGCAGGGAAAATGGTGGCGCGCGCCGCTGGCCTCGACGCTGGTCGGCTCGACGCTGGACACGGCGATCTTCTTCACCATTGCCTTTTCTTCCACGCTGACCTGGATCGAACCGGCAAACGATGTCGCATGGGCCAACGAAGTGCTGCCTCTCCTGAGCGTCGGACCCGAGGTACCGCTTTGGGTCTCGCTGGCCGTGGCCGACTGGATGGTGAAACTCAGCCTCGCCCTCCTGGCCCTGGTCCCGTTCCGGATGATCGTTTCACGGGCACTGCAGAATCAAAAATTGGCTTGAGACGCAAAAAAGACTTTGTGGTTTGCCATGTGCGTGGCACCATCATCTTGCGTTTTCAACAGCTGAAAGGAGGTGATCCAGTGTCGAGAGAAGCATTGGAGAGAGGTGTCGGAACAGTTCGGGAGAGCGCGCTCTAGGGCAGCCCCTGGGGCGATGATCCCCCGAATTGGCAGAGCCTAACCGGCCCCGCCTCCGTATTCTCGAAGGGCCGCTGATCTGGCGGCCCTTTTTATTTTGCACTAGGTCCTAGCCCATGTTGCGGATCACCGACCAAATCAGCCTCGAAGACTGGGAACTGACCGAACAATTCATCCGCGCCTCCGGCCCGGGCGGCCAGAACGTCAACAAGGTCTCCACTGCCGTCGAACTGCGGTTCGAGGCGGAACGCTCCCCCAACCTGCCACAGGCGGTCAAGACGCGGCTGCGCAAGCTGGCCGGGCGCCGCTGGACCAAGGACGGCGCCGTCGTCATCCAGGTCGAAGACACCCGCAGCCAGGCCCGCAACCGCGAAATCGCCCGCGACCGGCTGGCGGAACTGGTTCTGAAAGCTACGCAAAAGCCCAAGCGCCGCATTCCCACAAAACCCACGCTGGGGTCAAAGAAACGTCGCCTCCAGTCCAAGAAGCAGCGCGGCG
Organism: Mameliella sp. AT18; assembly: GCF_028807275.1. Classification (NCBI taxonomy): domain Bacteria; kingdom Pseudomonadati; phylum Pseudomonadota; class Alphaproteobacteria; order Rhodobacterales; family Roseobacteraceae; genus Antarctobacter; species Mameliella sp. AT18. Next base: position 4,106 of record NZ_JARAMO010000315.1, on the reverse strand, counting down.
AGGTCAAATCCCTGCGCGGCAAGATCGACCCCGACAGCTGACCCCGGCTTCTTCTTGGCAAAAAATACTCCCGCCGGAGGCGTCCCGAGGACCCGGCCAAAGGCCGGGCCCGAGGCAAACTGCGCGCGCAAGCGCACAATCGGATTATGGGATCAGAACCGTTCCAGCAGCCGGTCGAGGTAGTTGCGCTCTTCCTCTGGACGGTCCAGCTCACCCGACCGGCGGCGCAGCTCACCCAGCAATTCCTCGGCCCGGCGATAGACGTCCTGTCCCTGCAACAGGCCCTCGTCGGTGCCGACCCGGCCAGTGTTGCCGGTGTTCCGCCCCAGCGGGTCGCGCTGCTCGCCCGGGTCGCCGCCGTCGGCAAAACCCTGTTCGCCGGTGCGCTGCTGCTGTTGCTGTGCCAGCGCCTCGCCCAGGTCACGCATGCCTTCGCGCAACGCTTCCAGCGCGCGGGATTGCTGGTCTATCGCGCGACCAAGATCACCGTCACGCAGCGCGCGTTCCGCACCGTCCATGGCACCTTCGGCCCGTTCCAGCGCCTCGGCGGCGCGTTCGCCCGCCTCGGTGCCCTGGCCGGGCAGCGCCTGACGCTGGCGGTTCAGCTCGTCCCGCAGGGCGCGCTGGCGCTCGGCCAGTTCGCTGGCGGGATCGTCACCGCCCTGCCCCTGGCCGGGGTCACGTCCCGCCTGGCCCTGGCCGGGCTGGCGATCCTGTCCCTGCGGCCCCTGGCCCGGCTGGCGCTGGCCCTGTCCGCGCTGGCCGTTGTTCAGGTCGCGGAACGCCTCGTCCGACAGTTCCTGCTGTTCGCGCAGCGTGTCGGCCAGCCCCTCCATCGCCTGTTCGCCCGGCGACTGTCCGCCGCCACCTGGTCCCTGGGTGATCTGCATGTTGTCCAGCATTTCCTGCAACTGGCGCATGGCTTCGGCGGCCTCGGCCATCCGGCCCTGCTCCATCAGTTCCTGGATGCGGTCCATCATGCGCTGGATGTCGTCCTGCGACATCTCGATCATGTCCTGCGGATTCATCTGCTGGCCTTCCGGGTTCTCCCGGGCCTGCTGCTGGCCCAGCTGGCGCATGTAGTCGCGCGTCGCCTCGCGCAGCTCCTGCATCAGCTCGGCAATCTCCTGGTCCGAGGCACCGTTCTTCATGGCCTCTTCAAGCCGTTCGCGCGCCCGCTCCATGCGTTCGCGGGCGTCGTCCAGGTCGCCTTCCTCCATTTCCAGCGCCAAGTCCCACATCTTCTGCGCCAGCTCGTCCTGTTTCTCGTCCGTGATGGCGCCGTATTTCGCCAGCGTCTCCAGCCGCTTGGCCAGAGCACGCAGACGCATGTACTCGACATCCTTGCGGAACAGGTCGTCGGGCTCGTTCAGGATCGTCTTGAAGATCATCGCGATGTTGGCCGCGTTCTCACGGTTCCACAGCAACGCCTGCCGCTGTTCGATCAGCGCAGCGGCGACAGGATCGAAAAAGCGCCGCCCGGGCATGGTCAGCGACTGCGGTTCCGACAGGCCGCTCTGTCCGCGCCCGTCCTGAACCTCCAGCGACAGTTTCACCGGCAGGTTTGCCCAGGGATGCAGAGAGAAGTTGCCGACAAGCGCCTCGGTGAACTCGGACCGGTCGCCCGCCACCGGCATCGGCAGTGGCACCTCGATGGTTTCGCGCGGTTCGGGTTCGATCGCGCGGCCATAGCGCCGGTCGACAGCAGCCAGGTCCAGCGTGAACCGCGCCTTGCCCATGACGACCCCGTGGTCGTCACTGGCGGTAAAGGGGATCTGGGCCTCACCTTCGTAGCTGACCTCGATCTCGCCATCGCGTTTTACGGCGGGCGCGGCATCGGGGATCATGGCGATCTGCCAGACGCGCCCTCCGGGCCCATCCACTGCCAGTTCGCCGGATTTCAGAACCGCAAAGTCCTGCGCCGTTTCCTGTGCCTCTTCCGGGCTCAGGTCGCGGCCGGAAATGCTTTCGCGCACGCTCAGCGCGCCAACCTCGCCGTACATGCGCAGGGTGATTTCGGCCCCTTCTGGCACGTCGATTTCCGGCGCAGTGATGTCATTCAGGTAGACCGAGGGCAGACGCGTATAGGCCGGCGGCTGCATCCAGCCTTCCCAGGCCGGACCCTGTGCCAGGTCGGGACCGCCGGCGCCCATGCCGGTCACGGATTGCACCCGCACCAGAGACCCGAACAGGATGGCCACCGACAGCGCCAGCAGCGCGACATAGCGCAGTGCCAGCGGATCGTTCTTCGACACGCGCAGATCCGGTTCGACCGCCCGCGCCTCGGCCAGCCGGTCGCGCATGCGTTTCTGGTGCGCGCGCCAGACCGCCGTTGACGAGGCATCGCCGCCGCCGATGGCCTGGGTGTCCAGAGCCGCCTGGATCGGGTTGCCCCTCAGCGTGCCGTCCAGTCGCAGCATCGCCGCCCCGCGAGAGGGCCAGCGGAACTGCCGCACGCCGTACCAGCCTGCCCAGATCGCGCCCGCGCCCAGCAACGCCGCGGCGCCCCAGACCCATTCCACCGCGACCTCGTCCTGCACGCCCAGCATCAAGAGGGCGAGCGCGAAGATGGCGATGGACCAGAGCGGCCAGAAGGACCGTGCCAGCCGTTCGGCCACCATGCCAAGCCGGGTCAGGACCAGCGGCCAGCGCAGGGTGCGGAAGATCTCGGGGATGTCGGTCCGGTTCGGGGCCATATCGCTCCTCGCAGGGTCAGCCTGCGAGGAGGATACCTCACAGCCACTCGGGGATGGTATCGCGATTTATGATGTCGTCAAAGGTCGGCCTTGGGCGGATAACCGCGAATTGATCGCCGTGCACCAGCACCTCGGGCACCAGCGGACGGGTGTTGTATTCGCTGGCCATCACGGCGCCATAGGCCCCGGCAGAGCGGAAAGCGACCAGGTCCCCCGCCGCCACGGGCGGCATCAGGCGGCCCTTGGCAAAGGTATCGCCAGTCTCGCAGACCGGTCCGACGATGTCATAGGGCGAGAGTTCGGCGCCCGGCGCTGCCTCTTTTACGGGCACGATTTCGTGATGCGCGTCGTACATGGCCGGGCGGATGAGATCATTCATCGCCGCGTCTAGAATCAGGAAGTCCCGCCCCTCGCCCTGTTTGACGTAAATGACCCCGCTGACCAGCAGCCCCGCGTTGCCGATGATCAGGCGCCCCGGCTCGATCTCGATCTCACAGCCCAGGTGGCCCACGGTGCGCTGGATCAGTGCGCCATAGTCGGTGGGCAGCGGCGGCGCCTCGTTGGAACGCGCGTAGGGAATGCCCAGGCCACCGCCCAGGTCCAGACGCGTGATCTCATGCCCGTCGGCGCGCAGCGCCTCGGTCAGCTCGGCGACCTTTGTATAGGCCTGCTCGAAGGGCTCCAGCTGGGTCAGCTGGCTGCCGATGTGCACGTCGATGCCGACGACTTTCAGTCCCGGCAGGCGGGCGGCGTCGGCATAGACCTCGCGCGCGCGGGCGATCGGGATGCCGAACTTGTTTTCCGACTTGCCGGTGGCGATCTTGGCGTGGGTCTTTGCATCCACGTCCGGGTTCACCCGCAGCGTGATCGGCGCTTCGACACCCATCGCACTGGCCACCTCCGAGATCACCCGCATCTCGGGCTCGCTCTCGACATTGAACTGGCGGATGCCGCCCTCCAGCGCCGCGCGGATTTCTGCCCCCGTCTTGCCGACGCCGGAAAAGACGATGCGATCACCCGGCACGCCCGCTGCCTTGGCCCGCGCATATTCGCCACCCGAAACCACGTCCATGCCCGCGCCCTCGGCGGCCAGCGTCTTCAGGATCGCCTGGTTCGAGGCGGCCTTCATCGCGTAGCAGACAAGGTGCGGACCCCAGTCCAGCGCCTCGTCGAACAGCCGGAAATGGCGGACCAGCGTCGCAGTGGAATACAGATAGAACGGCGCGCCCACGGCGGCCGCGATCTCGGCCACCGGAACGTCTTCGGCATAGAGCTGCCCGTCGCGGTACAGAAAATGATCCATGTCCGCGCTTTAGCCGAGAGCGGGCAACGGGGCCAGCCCTCTCTTCATATCGGACCATGCCATGGGCCGATGCCCCGGGCTTCTTCTTGGCAAAAATACTCCGGGGG
>NZ_JARAMO010000314.1:0-19525 GCF_028807275.1 Mameliella sp. AT18 | reverse complement strand
CCGCAAAGACGCCCGCCCGCCGACCCTTTGGACAGCCTGCGCCTGTCTTGCGTTTCCGGAGACGCCAGACGCCAAGCTGCGTGCCGGTCCGCCGCAGGCGGTCTGTCACTCTCCGGGTTCGATCCGCATTTCTTGGCGCAGTTTGCCGGTGGCGCGGTCGAAGATCAGGATGCGGTCATCCGCCGTGATCACCGCGTACCAGTCGGTGCCTTGCGTGTAGGCGCTGGCGGTGGTGCCGTCGGGCAGGGTGATGACCTCTGGCAGCGGGGCGCGTGCATTGCTATAGCGGTGCCAGATCAGGCCGAGGATCCCGATGATCCCGGCAATCATCACCGCCGTCAGAACCGTGACCAGAATGCGCAGAAAGCGCAGCGAGGGCGGCTCGGGCAGATCGTCTTCGGGATCGGGAGAGGCCATGACCATCCTTCGTATCGTGATTTCGGCGGATCCGCCGGTGCGTCTTGATAAGGCGCTGGCGCGCGATGTGCCAGAGGCGGCGGCCTTGTCGCGCACGCGTCTGGGCCGGCTGATCGTCGAAGGTTCCGTCAGCCGCGGCGGTGTCCCCGTGACCGATCCCAAGGCGCGGGTCGCGGAAGGGGACGAGATCGAGATCGTCGTGCCCGAGGCGCAGGAGTATGACGTTGTCGCCCAGGACATCCCGTTGACGGTGCTTTGGGAAGACGAGGATCTGATCGTCGTCGACAAGCCCGCCGGGATGGTGGTGCACCCTGCGCCCGGATCACCGGACGGGACGCTTGTGAATGCGCTTTTGCATCATTTTGGCGGTGCGCTGTCCGGGGTGGGGGGCGAAAAGCGGCCGGGCATCGTGCACCGGATCGACAAGGACACCAGCGGCTTGCTGGTGGTGGCGAAATCCGATCGGGCGCATCACGGTCTGGCCGCGCAATTCGAGAAACATACCGTGCGGCGGGCCTACCTGGCCCTGGCCCACGGTGTGCCAGATCTGGCCGATCCGCGGCTCTTGAACACGCGGGGCGTCTCCGTCGGGGGCGAGGGCGGCGTCACCATCACCAGCGGGCTGGCGCGGCACAAGACCGACCGCCAGCGGCAGGCGGTCTATTTCGATGGGCAGGGGCGGCACGCGATCACCCATGTGAAACTGCTTGAGCGGTTTGGCTCTCCGCCCAGCGTCAGCCTGGTGGAATGCCGGCTGGAGACCGGGCGCACGCACCAGATCCGCGTTCACATGGCCCATGCGGGCCATGCGCTGATCGGCGACCCGGTCTATGGCGGGCGGCGGAAACTGTCGGAAAAGGCGCTGGGCGCGGCCTATGATCTGGCAAGGGGCTTTGACCGGCAGGCGCTGCACGCGGCGGAACTGGGGTTCGACCACCCGGTGACGGGCGAGGCGCTGATGTTCCACAGCGATCTGCCGGAGGACATGGCGGGCCTGCTGGCCGCGCTGCGCGCCCTCTGAGACACTTGGCGGACCGGAGCGCCGCTGTCATCATTGCATCGGGCCGTGGAGGAGACGCCGATGCATTACCAGCTACTTTATTGCGACGAGGCGGGCGAAAGCCATTGGCGCAAGGTCGAGGTGCCGCTATCCGAACAGGTCTTTGCGCCGCCGGCGCAGGATATCCTGGTCTCTGCGCCTGATGCGGCGCAGGCCATGATCTGGCTGCGGCTGGAAGCAGGCTGGAACGAGCCCATCCATCCAACGCCCAAACGGCAACTCTTGATCTGTCTTTCGGGCGGGATCCGAGTCACCGCCAGTGACGGTGAGGCGCGGGATTTCGGGCCGGGCGATTGCTGGCGGATGGAGGATACATCCGGCAAGGGGCACCACACGTGCGTGACCGGCACGGGCGCGTTCGACTGCGCAATAGTGCAGTTCGACTGAGGCTCAGATCCTGCCCGTGATCAAGAGCCAGAGGCAAAGCGCGCTTTCGGCCAGGATGCAGACCAGGTAGGCGGGCTGGAAGGCCTCTGACAGCAGCGGGGCGGTCAGGCGCAGCAGGCTGCCGGTGAGGTAGACGAGGCCCGCCGCCGCGATGCCGAGGGCGATGATCCGAGGGGTGGCGCCCAGCGACAGCAGGCGCGCCATCAAGAGGCTGTTCACGCCGAAGAGGATCAGCCCGATGTCATAGCCCAGGGCGTGCATCTCTGTCATGTGGACGGCCATGCGCGGCAAGTCCGCCAGCAGGGCAGGGGCGCTGGCCAGGGCGATCAGGCTGGCGCCGATCAGCACCGCCTGTCCCAGCCGAAAGACCATCGCCGCGCGGGCCAGCCCCTCGGCCCTGTCACGCAGCATGGCGAAGAACAGCAGCGCCAAAGCGATATCCGTGAGCAGCATGACGACGTCCGCCAGAAGGCTCAGCCGGAACTGCGGCAGGTTTGCGCCGATGGCCGCTGCGATTTCTTGTGGTGAGCCGGCAAGCAGGGGGCCACGCAGGACGATCTCTGCGGTCAGGCCACAAAGGATGATCACGAGGTAGAGCGCACCGGCTGTGCGGACATGAACAGGCGAGGGAGCGAGGGCTTGCATGGTGGCGTCTTTCTTGCAGATGGACGGATGTGCCCTGCTATCCCATGCGAATAGATTTGATTATCCGCGTATTTTGCACTATAATCATGCGTAAACGTATATGTTTCAACTCATCAGGAACCGAGCACGTCTCTGTGACGCTATGACATAAAGGATGACGTCGTCACCTATCGAGCTTAACTGCGCTAACGCTAACGGATGCGGGACTTGAACTATTCAGTTCAGGTTCCTACCTGATGTTAAAGCCCGTAACATGCGGGTCCGAACGGAGGGAACAGACAAGATGTCGAACTATGCAAATCTCCCGGCGCCCTCGCCGGAAGCGGGTCTGAGCCGCTACCTCCAGGAAATCCGGAAGTTCCCGCTTCTGGAGCCGGAAGAGGAATACATGCTGGCCAAGCGCTGGGTCGAGAACGAGGACACCGAGGCCGCACACAAGATGGTCACCTCGCACCTGCGCCTGGCGGCCAAGATCGCGATGGGCTACCGCGGTTATGGCCTGCCCCAGGCCGAGGTGATCTCCGAGGCCAACGTGGGCCTGATGCAGGCGGTGAAACGCTTTGATCCGGAAAAGGGCTTCCGACTGGCCACCTACGCGATGTGGTGGATCCGCGCCTCGATCCAGGAATACATCCTGCGGTCCTGGAGCCTTGTCAAACTGGGCACGACCAGCGCGCAGAAAAAGCTGTTCTTCAACCTGCGTAAGGCCAAGAGCCGCATCGGCGCGCTCGAGGACGGCGACCTGCGGCCCGAACATGTCGAGAAGATCGCCACCGACCTTGGTGTGACCGAGGATGAGGTGATCTCGATGAACCGGCGCCTGTCCGGCGGCGATGCCTCGCTGAACGCCACCGTCGGCTCCGAAGGCGAAGGCACGATGCAGTGGCAGGACTGGCTGGAAGACGAGGATGCCGATCAGGCCGAGGATTACGCCGAGCGTGACGAGCTTGAGGCGCGCCGCGCCCTGCTGGCCGAGGCGATGGATGTCCTGAACGACCGGGAAAAGGACATCCTGACCCAGCGCCGGCTGGCGGAATCGGCGGTCACGCTGGAAGAACTGTCCGGCCAGTACGACGTCTCGCGCGAACGTATCCGCCAGATCGAGGTCCGCGCCTTCGAGAAGCTGCAAAAGCGGATGCGCGACCTTGCCAGGGAACAGGGGATGCTGTCGGCTGTCTGAGCCGGTTTCTCCCTCCGTTGAACGCGAAAGGCGGGGCAATGCCCCGCCTTTTTCATCTCCGCCGCCCTGTGCGGGGGATCATTTCTGGTAGAGCGGGCCGCGCTTCCAGCCTTCCTCGGCGATGAAACCGGGCAACTGGCTGCTCATCAGGATGCGGTCGCTGTTGATCCGCAGCATGATGTCGGTGGGCGTATCCAGCAGCGGCGTGAAATCCGTGACCCGCTGATGTTCATGTAGATCGCCACCAGCTCGGGCAGGTTGGACAGGGCGGAAATATCTGTCACCGGCGTATCCGAAAAGCTGAGCAATTGCAGCGATTGAAGGCCCGCGAGAGGCGAGAGGTCACTGACCTGGCTGCCGGTCAGGAACAGGGTTTGCAGCTTGTTCTTGCCCGCGAGGGCAGAAATATCCCCGATCTGGCTGTTCTTGCCCCTGAGCACCTCCAGGTTGTCCGCCGGAGCCAGGGCTGAAATATCCGTCAGGCTGGCGCCTTCCGCCCAGAGCTCGCGGAAAGCCGGGCCCAGGATCAGCCCGTCGAGACTGATGATATCCTCGCCGTCGATGTTCAGCAACTCCAGGGCAGGGGTCGGGCCAAGGCCCGCGAGGTCGGGCAGGGAAACGCCGTTGAATCCCAAGACCTTGAGGTTGACCATCGCGCCGTCGGCGCGGATGTCGTGCAGGTTCGGACCGTTCAGGCGCAGGTTCTCGATCCGGCCCAGCGTCGCCCGGGGCAGATCCGACAGGCCGAGGGAGTCCTTGATCCATAGCCCCCGAAGCGCGGGCAGTCCGTCGAGAAAGGTGAAATCGCTGATCTCGTTGTCCTGCAGGCGCAGGGCCTGCAGCACGGGCAGGTCCAGCCCGTCCCAGCGCGCGCCGGGCAGGTCCTGGACCCGTAGGGCGCCAAGGTCCGTCAGCACGTTCAGCGCGGCCAGATCGACGACGAGGGCGGGATCGCCGTTGCCAGCCAGTTCCAGCGACTGCACCCATGTGGCGGCGGCAAGTTTTGACAGCTCGTCCAGTTCCGCGGGGCCAAGAACGATCCTTCTGTCCTCTGGTGAAATGCAACTGTCGCCAATGGGCAGGCAATCCTGCGCCAAGGCGGTTCCGGCGACGCTTCCTGCAACAATGGAAAGGGCAATGAAAACTCTGCGCAGCATGGATCGGCACCCATCAACCAATGATCTTCAGAGCGGATGCCGTGGCCGTCGCCAGAGGTCAATGCGGCGTTTTCAGGCCCCTCCGCTTGGGGTAGGGTTGGCGCTAACAAATCTGGGAGAGAAACATGACCGATCACGTTCGCTGGGGCATTCTGGGCGCGGCGAAATTCGCGCGCGAACACATGGGGCCGGCCATTCACATGGGGCGGCGCGGTCGGCTGGCGGCGCTGGCGACCTCCTCGCCCGACAAGGCCGCGCCCTTTGCCGCATTGGCGCCGGGGCTGACCGTGCACGACAGCTATGACGCCCTGCTGGCGGACCCCGGGATCGACGCGGTCTACATCCCTCTGCCCAACCACCTGCACGTCGAATGGGCGATGAAGGCGCTGGAGGCGGGCAAACATGTGCTGGTCGAGAAACCACTGGCGATGACGGCGGCAGAGTTCGACCCGGTGATCGCCAAACGCGACGAAACCGGGCTGCTGGCGGCAGAGGCCTACATGATCGTGCACCATCCGCAGTGGCACAAGGCCAGCCAGTTGTACCAGGAGGGCGCCATAGGCAAGCTGGTGCGGGTCTCGGCGGCCTTTTCCTACGACAACCGCGCCGATGGTCAGAACATCCGCAACCGGCCCGACACCGGCGGCGGCGCGGTGCCGGACATCGGCGTCTACATCTACGGCGCGACGCGTTTCGTGACCGGGGAAGAGCCGGACGAGATCCTCTCGACCGTGGTCGAGCGTGAAAACGACGTGGACGTCTGGACGCATATCACCGCGCGTTTCCCCTCGTTCCACTATACCGGCGTGGTCTCGATGCGGATGGCGCCCTGGCAAGAGGTGGTCTTTCACGGCGAAGAGGGTGTGATGAAGCTGACCGCGCCCTTCAACGCCGGCGTCTACGGCGAGGCGCGGGTCGCGGTACAATCCAAGGACCTGGTCGAGACGGTGCACCGCTTTCCGGCGGACAACCACTATGTCCACCAGGTCGAGGCCTTCAACACCAGCGTCCTGGACAAGGCGCATTACCCCTGTCCGCTGGAGTTCTCGCGCGGCACCCAGGCGATGATCGACATGGTCTGGGCCAAGGAACGGGGTTGATCGGACCCGCCAACCCGCCCGGGGCATTGGTCAGCGCGGCCCGTGTCTCGGGATTTCTTGAATTGATTCTTTTTGTCAACTAATTGCCCGGAAAACAAAATAGCACGCCAGACAGCCTGTCCCTGAAGGTCATCCAGCTGCTCGGACATCACGATGCGAGGGGACAATATGACCGGACCGACTGGGCGCGGGCCTTTCTGCTGGGCACCGACCCGGTGTTTCTGGGCACGCTTCGCATCATTCCCGAGCCAGCCCAGACGCTGCTGGGCGACCACAGGATCGACGAGGAGCAGCTGGAGCAGCGCAATCCGGTCTCGGTGGCCGATGTCTTCCGGGGCGAATCCTCGGTTGCCGTCAATGGTGGCCCGGCCATCGCGCAAAAGGTCGTCGTCAACGGGATCGAGGAAAGCCTGCTCTTTGTCACCATCGACGCTGCGCGGAAGAACAAGTCCGCCTTTCACCACACAGGCAACATCCTCTTTGACCCGGCGCTGCTGAATTCGGTCGAGGTCAGCGAGGGCATCGGCCCCGCCGACGCCGGGCCGAACGCCTGGCCTATACCACCAAGGACGCACGCGATTTCCTGGAACCGGGCGAACGTCTTGGCGGGTTAACCTCGCTGCGCGGGGCAGGGCTTCCGGCGCTCGCTCACCCTGTTCGGACAGGAAGAGCGGTTTGAGCGGCTGCTCAGCGGCACCCGCCAGACCGGCGGCGATTACAAGGATGCAACGGCAAGACCGTGGCGGGCACAGAGGCGGACCTGTCGGCCTATGTGCTCAAGTTCTCCTTCACCTCTGACACCCAGGACACCGGACGCCGGTCGGCCCAGGCCGGTCCCGGCGGGATTCTCTTTACCAGTCCCGACCAGCGTCGAGGGGCTGGAGGTGCGGCTGGACGTCGAGAACCTTTTTGACCAGACCTATGCCAGCCGCAGCGCTGACGACCTTGGCTTTGGCAACGCCGTCCCCCTGAACGAGCCGGGCCGGACGATTTCCCTCACCGCAAGCCTGCGGTTCTGAGGCGGAGAGGGCGGCCGATAAGCAGGGCCGCCCTCTGGTTTTCAGAAAAGGCCTGTCGCTGACGGTCAGAGATCGGCGACGGTGATGACCACCTTGCCGGTCGATTTTCGGCTGCGCAGCAACTCCATCCCTTCGGCGGCCCGCTCCAGCGGCAGGACGTGGCTGATATGCGGTTTCAACCGTCCCTCGCCATGCCAGGCCATCAGCTGCGCCAGCGATCCGGTCAGCACATCGGGCCGGAAGGCCAGGTAGCCGCCCCAGTACAGGCCCATGACCGAAAGGTTCTTGACCATCAGGTGATTGGCCTTGATTTGCGGCACGTCGCCGCTTGCAAAGCCGATGCTCAGCAGGCGCCCCTCGGGGTTGCACGACCGGAAAGCGGCGGTGAACTGGTCGCCGCCCACCGGGTCATAGACCACGTCCGCCCCGCCAAGCGCCTTCATCTCGGCGCGGATGTCGCCGGATTCGGCGTCGATCAGGTGGTCGGCGCCTGCCTTTTTCGCCGCCTCCAGCTTGTCGGCGCCGCGCGCGCAGGCCACGACACGCGCGCCAATCAGCTTGCCGATCTCGACGGCGGTCAGCCCGACGCCACCCGCGGCGCCCAGCACCAGCAGCGTCTCGCCGGGCTGCAGGCGTGCCCGGTGATCCAGTGCAAGGTGGCTGGTGCCATAGGCGATCTGGAACCCGGCGGCATCGGTCCATCCCATCGTGTCGGGCAGCTTGACCGCGCGCGCCGCCGAGAAACAGCCGTAGTCCGCAAGCCCGCCCTGGCCGCCAAAGACCGCGACTCGGTCACCCGGCGCAAAGCCTTTGACGTCAGGTGCCGTTGCGTCAACGATTCCCGAAACCTCCATTCCCAGCACGAAAGGCAGGGCGGGCGTGTCCTGATAGGTGCCTTTCTGCATCAGGAGATCCGCAAAATTCAGTCCGCAGGCGGCGATCCTCAGGCGGATTTCACCCTCTGCCGGTTCGGGGATTGCAACATCGCTCAGGCGGGCGGGCGTGTCGTGATCGGTCAGGAAAAAGGCGCGCATTCCATCCTCTGCATATGGTTTTTCAATTGCCTAGCCGAGATTGCCCCTCAGGCAAAGCACCCGCGCCGGGGCCTGCGGCAAAATGAAGTGTAACCGAATGCTTTCCGGTCAAGTTCAACTTTGTCGTGTTTTTCCCCGCTGTGCACCATCAATAGGTGGTTGCGCGACTTGATTTTGAGGACCGTTATGATGTAGCACATTAGGCCATAGACGTGTAGGATGATGCTGGTTCTGGGGGATTTGGGGTACGGTCCCGGCTCATCTGTTCACACCCATAGAACAGGAAGACACAGATGGCGCACCCCGTTGACGTTCACGTCGGCAAACGCATTAGGCACCGTCGCTGGCTCGTCGGCATGACGCAGCAGCAGCTGGCCGAACGCGTTGGCATCAAGTTCCAGCAGATCCAGAAGTACGAGACCGGCGCGAACCGCGTCAGCGCCTCGCGGCTCTGGGACATCGCCGAGGCTCTGGACGTCCCGGTCAGCTTCTTCTTCGAGGGCATCGAAAACGAGAACGCTGCCGAAGAGGGCGCCGCGGAGTCCGTGCCCGCAGACATCATGGGCGACAAGGAAGCCCTGGACCTGGTTCGCTCGTATTACGCGATCCCGGAAAACCAGCGCCGCCGCCTCTTCGAACTGGCGCGCGTCCTGTCCGACGTGGCTTGAGCCCTGCGCGCCGCTGCTGTAGCCCGGAACCGGGTTACAGGAGGGGCGCATGGACCGGATCCCGTCGGAGCTTGCCAAGGAACTGATCGACACGGCGGAGGCCTTGGCCGACGCGGCAGGCAAGGCGATCCTGCCCTTTTTCCGCCAGCGCGGCCTGACAGCCGAAAACAAGGACGCGGGCACCGGGTTCGACCCGGTGACCGCAGCCGACCGCGCCGCCGAACAGGCCATGCGCGCGGTCCTTGCCGACAGGCGCCCCGGCGATGCGATCCTGGGCGAGGAATACGGCACCCGGACCGGCACGACCGGTCTCACTTGGGTCCTTGACCCGATCGACGGCACTCGCGCTTTCCTGGCGGGAACCCCGACATGGGGGGTGCTGATCTCTGTCCGCGATGATACCGGCCCGGTCTACGGCATCATCGCCCAGCCCTACACGCAAGAGCGGTTCCGCGGCGGCCTGTCGCGCGCGGATTTCACCGGGCCGCACGACGCAGGTCCGCTGGCCGTGCGCGGCACGCAGGCCATCGACCAGGCAATCCTTTTCACCACCTTCCCCGAGGTCGGCACGCCCGAGGATCGCGCCGGGTTCGAACGCGTGGCCGCACGGGCGCGACTGGTGCGCTATGGCATGGATTGCTACGCCTACGCGCTGCTGGCAGCGGGCCAGATCGACCTGGTGATCGAGGCGGGGCTGCAAGCCTATGACATCCAGGCGCCCATCGCCGTGATCGAGGCGGCGGGCGGGATCGTCACCAATTGGGAAGGCGGTCCGGTGCATGACGGTGGCCGCGCCCTTGCCGCCGCGACGCCGGAGCTGCACGCCGCGGCGCTGGACCTGCTGCGCACCGCGGGCTAAAAAAGGCGCGGGCGGTCACGCGTCCTTCCCTTTTCTGGCGTGCCTCACCCTGTCTCTCACCGAAAAGGGCTTTCGTGAGGGGCTGACATGGCACAATCCACAAATGCACAAACCGAAATCCTGATCTGCAACGCGCGGACCGTCCTGTGCATGGACGACGACAAGCGGGAACTGACCGGCGCCGATATCCTGATCCGCGACGGCGTGATCGCGCAGATCGGGCAGGGGCTGACAACCTCAGGGCGCATCGTCGAGGCGGGCACCTGCGTGGCCACGCCCGGCCTCGTCAACACACACCACCACCTGTACCAGACGCTGACCCGCGCGGTACCGGGCGGGCAGGACGCACTGCTGTTTGGCTGGCTGCAGACGCTCTACCCGATCTGGGCGCGGTTCGGTCCCGAAGAGATGTTCGTCTCGGCCCAGGTGGGGCTGGCGGAACTGGCGCTTTCGGGCTGCACCATGTCCTCGGACCACTTGTACCTCTACCCGGGCGGTGCGCGGCTGGACGACACCATCGCCGCGGCCCGCGAGGTGGGCCTGCGGTTCCATCCCACGCGCGGCGCCATGAGCATCGGCGAAAGCGACGGCGGTCTGCCGCCGGATTCGCTGGTCGAAGGCGAGGCGGCGATCCTCGAGGATTGCATCCGGGTGATCGACGCCTTTCACGACGCATCCGAGGGCGCGATGGTGCGCGTCGGCGTCGCCCCCTGTTCGCCCTTTTCGGTCAGCCGAGAGCTGATGCGCGACGCGGCGATCCTGGCCCGGGACAAGGGCGTCCGCCTGCATACACATTTGGCCGAAAATGATGAGGATATCGCCTATTCCCAGGCGCAGTTCGGCTGTCGCCCCGGCCAATACGCCGAGGAACTTGGATGGACCGGCGAGGATGTCTGGCACGCCCATTGCGTGAAACTGGAAGGGCAGGAGATCGACCTTTTCGCGCGTTCCAAAACCGGCGTCGCCCATTGTCCCTGTTCCAACTGTCGCCTTGGCAGCGGGATTGCCCCGGTGCGCGCGATGCGCGACGCGGGGGTGCGCGTGGGTCTTGGCGTGGATGGATCGGCCAGCAACGACGCAGGCAACCTCGCAGCCGAGGCGCGCCAGGCGATGCTGTTGCAGCGGATGGCGCGCGGCGCCGACGCCATGAGCGCGCGCGAGGCGTTGTGGATCGCCACGCGCGGCGGGGCACAGGTGCTGGGCCGCGACGATTGCGGCCAGATCGCGGTGGGCAAACGTGCGGATATCGCGCTCTGGGATGTCGGTGGGCTGGAAAGCGCCGGTAGCTGGGATCCGGCGGCGCTGCTTCTGGCCGGACCGCAGCGCGTCCGGTATCTTCTGGTCGAGGGCCGGTTGGTGGTCGAGGACGGGCGGATCGTCAGCTTTGACATCGACGCGGCGGTGGCGCGGCAGAACGCGCTGGCGCGCAAGCTGGCCGAGGCGCTTTAGGGGGAAATGACATGCGGCTGGTCTGGATGATGGCGCTCTGCGCGGCGGTGGCCTCTTGCGGTTGGGTGCCGCAGGGGCGGTTCTCCGGACAGGGCGGCATGCGTGCCGAACCGGCCTCGCGTGGCTTTGGCGGCTTTGCCGAGGGGCAGGGGGGCGCGGCGCTGAACGCCTTTCGGGCCGAAAACGGACTGCCGCCGCTGACGCGCTCTGCCCGGCTGGAAGAGGCCGCGCGTTTCCATGCGCAGGACATGGACCGCAAGGGCTTCTTCGACCATGTCGGCCCGGACGGCAGCAACCCGATGAGCCGCGTGCAAAAGGCCGGCTACCGGCCCTGCGTCATCGCCGAGAACATCGCCCAGGGGCAAAGGTCGCTGGGCGAGGTGATGTCGGACTGGGCCGGGTCGCCCGGCCACCGGCGCACCATGCTGTCGCAGGGGGCCACGGAATACGGGCTGGTGCGCAGTTCCAATGACAGCTGGGTCATGGTCGTGGGGCGCGACGGCTGCTGAGCCGCCGCGGGCCTTATTCCTCGACGTCGTCCATGTCGACCTGGCCCGACAGCTTGCGCCGGATGATCGACCAGCTGAGGCCCACCCCCAGCACCAGCGACAGGGCAAAGATGCCGATCCAGGTCGACAGCTTGGGGTCCGACAGGTCGAGCAGCCCGTAATAGACCAGCGCCCAGAGAATCGCGGCCACCAGCCCCAGCACCAGCGCCATGCCGAAGACCCCGATCGAACGCAGCGTGGCCCGCAGGTAGATGATGTAGCCGATCAGCAGGACGATCCCGAAGAGCACCACCAGCGGCAGGTTGCCGTCCGTATTGTTCATGGCCCAGCGGATATAGTTGACCTGGCTCGGGTTGTAGGTCGCGGCCAGCAGGACGAAGGCAAAGAGCCAGCGCAGCAGGAAACTCATAGGGGCACCTCCAGAGGTTTGCCGCCTTGCTGCCCTGACGGCGCGCGCCTGTCCAGTCTCTTGCGGCGATTTTGCGGTTTCGCAGTCGGCATTGCGCGCGTATACACGCGCGGGTTTGCAACGCCGTAAAGGGGAATGTGATGGCAAATGTCGTCGTGGTTGGCGCGCAATGGGGTGACGAAGGCAAGGGCAAGATCGTCGACTGGCTGTCGAGCCGGGCCGATGTGATCTGCCGTTTCCAGGGTGGCCACAACGCCGGGCACACGCTGGTCGTCGATGGCAAGGTCTACAAGCTGCACGCGCTGCCGTCTGGCGTGGTGCGCCGGGGCAAGCTGTCGGTCATCGGCAATGGCGTGGTGCTGGACCCCTGGCACCTGTTGTCCGAAATCGAGACGATCCGCGCGCAGGGCGTCGAGATCACGCCCGAGACGCTGATGATCGCCGAGAACACGCCGCTGATCCTGCCGATCCACGGCGAGCTGGACCGCGCCCGAGAGGCGGCCGCACGTCCGGGTGCCAAGATCGGCACCACTGGACGCGGCATCGGCCCGGCCTACGAGGACAAGGTGGGCCGCCGCGCGGTGCGTGTTGCCGACCTCGCCGATGAGGCCACGCTGCAGGCCCGGGTGGACCGTGCGCTGGCGCATCACGACCCGCTGCGCCGCGGCCTGGGGATCGAGCCGGTGGACCGCGACGCGCTGATCGCTCAGCTGCGCGAGATCGCGGGGCATATCCTGGAATACGCGGCCCCGGTCTGGAAAGTGCTGAACGAGCGCCGCCGCTCCGGCCAGCGCATCCTCTTCGAAGGCGCACAGGGGGCCCTGCTGGACGTGGATTTCGGCACCTATCCCTTTGTCACCTCCTCGAACGTGATCGCCGGGCAGGCAGCCACCGGCACCGGCATCGGCCCGGGCGCCATCGATTTCGTGCTGGGCATCGTCAAGGCCTACACCACCCGCGTGGGTGAGGGGCCCTTCCCGACAGAGCTGGACGACGAGGACGGCCAGCGCCTGGGTGAGCGGGGCCATGAGTTCGGCACCACGACTGGCCGCAAGCGTCGCTGCGGCTGGTTCGACGCGGTGCTGGTGCGCCAGACCTGCGCCACCTCCGGCGTCAACGGCATCTCTCTGACCAAGCTGGACGTACTGGACGGGTTCGAGACGCTCAAGATCTGTGTCGGCTACGAGTTGGACGGCAAGGTTCTGGACTACCTGCCCTTCGCCTCCGAGGAACAGGCGCGCTGCGTGCCGGTCTACGAGGAAATGGAAGGCTGGAGCGAATCGACCGAAGGCGCGCGCAGCTGGGCCGATCTGCCGGCAGCGGCGATCAAGTACGTCCGCCGCGTCGAGGAACTGATCGGTTGTCCGGTGGCCCTGTTGTCCACCTCGCCCGAGCGTGACGACACGATTCTGGTCACGGACCCCTTCGCGGACTAACTGCATCGGCAGGATCGGAAAGGAGCAAGACAATGGCACTCAGCTACAAGGCGCGCAGGCGCTGGTCCCTTTTCGTGCTTCTGGTGGGGTTCCCGCTCTATATCGTGGTGGCCTGGGGTGTGCTGAGCCGCCTGGACCTGTGGCACCTGCCGGTGGCGGTGGAATTCGTGATCTACGTCTTTTTCGGCGTGGCCTGGATCCTGCCGCTGAAGCCGATCTTCAAGGGGGTCGGCCAGGCCGACCCCGACGCCGGAGAGTGACGGCAGGACGGATGCTTGTTGCCTGCGGCAACCGCGTCCCGCCCACCGTCCCTTGAGGCTTGCACAAAAAAGCCCCCGTGCCTGGCACGGGGGCTTTGTCGTTCCGGCGGCGGGATCAGCCGTTGGCGGCGGGCTTGAAGCTGATCGTTTCGGCGGCGGTAAAGCGTCCGCCCGAGGTCTTGCGGATCTTGCCCTCGCGCAGCAGCTGGCCAAAGCTGCGCAGCCGGTCCTCGCGTGAGCTGTCGGTGACCTCGGCCTGGCGCAGCGTTGTCATCAACTGCGGGCGCGAGAACTGATCCCGGCCCTCGACGTAGGACATGTAGGCGGCGGCGGCCTCCAGCAGTTCGGGCAGCTCGGCGGCGCCCACATCCTGCGCATAGGCGGCAAAGCCCGAGGCCATGCCGGCCTCTGGGGCCTGGGTTTCGGGCGCGGGAACCGTGCGGCGCACGCGGCGCGGGCGGACCGGACCGGCCTCGGATGCGTCGGGGGCCGGGGCGACACGCTGTTCGGCCACCAGCTTCAGCGGCGTCGGTGCGTCGTTATGGGCCGCGGGGCGCGGGCTGGGGTGGCTGACGCTCTGCGGGCGGCGCGGGCGCACCACGCTGGCCAGGTCTTCGCGGTAGGGTTCCTGTTCCTCGGCCGCATCGACCTTTTGGCCCAGCAGACGGTCGGCCTTGGTCGCGGCCACGGCGGCGCGCAGGTGGGCGATGGCGCTGCGCCGGCGGTTGCCCTCGGGTTCGTCCATCTCGGTGTTGGTCTGGTCCAGCAGGCGCGAGGTATCTCCGTCGCCGACCTCACCTTCGGTCAGCATGGCGCGGGCCGGGCTGGCCAGCTTGACGGCCTTGCGCGCGCTGTCCTGGACCACTTCGGCCACCTCTTCGTCCCAGTCGGGCGCGAGGTCTTCCTCTTGCTCGGTGATCGGGTTGTCCAGACGCAGCGGCGCGGCGGCTGTCATCAGGGCGTCGTCTTCGTCATCGTCCGCGGCGGTGTCCGTGGTGTCTGCCAGGGCTGCGTCGTCATCCTCGTCCCAGGCGCCGAAATCGCTGGCCAGTTCCGCCTTCACAGCGGCCAGTTCGCGGGCCAGTTCCTCTTCTTCCTCGGGGCTGAGGCTGCTGGTGTCATCCGGGGTGAAGCCGTCGGGCGCGGGCTCGTCCAGTACCTCTTCCAGCGTGCCTTCGTCGATGGCCTGTTCAAAGGCGGCGCGCTTGACCTTGACGATGCGCGCGCGCACCGGGGCCGGCTCGGGCCGATCCTCGGGGGACAGGTCGTCGACGGGCGCGGCTGTCTCTGCCTCCGGGTCCGGCGCGGCCTCTGCCGCCCAGGCCCGGTCAAGCGCGGCCTCGGGGTCATCCTCGGGCGCCTCGTCCAGATCGTCGATCTCGTCCGGTTCGGCATCCGGGCGCATCGGGCCGGTGGCCAGCGCGGCGGCGGCGGCGGTCGTAGCGACCAGGGGCAGGGCGCCAGAGGCCGGTGCGTCTTCCTCGTCGTCGTCCTCGGCCATCAGGCTGGCCACGGCGGCGTCCAGCGCGCTGTCGTGATCCGCTTCCGGCACGTCCAGGTCGTCGGAGAGGTCCGAAACAACCTCGGCGTCCTCCTCCTCTTCGTCAAAGAGGGTAACGTCCAGCTCGGCGGCCTCGGTATCGCCGCTTTCGACGACCAGTTCGTCCAGCAGCGTTTCCAGCGCGTCACTTTCCGGGGCTTCCTCGGGCGTCTGGTCCAGTGCAACCCGAGGCGCGTCAGCCTCGTCCTCGACAGAGGCGACGACGGCGCGGATCCGGTCCAGCTTGGCCGTGATATCGTCCGGTGCGGAGGGCTGCGGAGCAGGCGCAGCCTCCGTCCCGTCGGGGGCCACGTCGTCCAGCGCAACCTCGGGCACGAGGTCGGCGGTCGCGGGCTCCGGTCTTTCGGTCAGAACGGCAGTGGCCTCGATGGTGTCGTCATCGGGCAGCAGGTCATCGGCGGCGACCTCTTCAGTGCGGCCCGACATCGCGGCGGCCATTGCCCCGGCAGAGGCGGCGGCGGCCATGACGCGTGGCGGGCTGCCAAGGGACAGCGTGCCGCTGCCCGGTTCGGCCAGGCGGTCTCGCAGGTATTCCGAGGCCAGCTCGGGGTCGAACTGCGGTGGTTCGGCGCCAAAGAACCGGTCCTCTCCCACGACGCCGCGGAAGAATTGCGTGGCCTCCTTGACGACCTCCAACGGATCGTCGAATCCCTCGGCGGTGCAGGAGAAGGTGCCGTAGGACACGGTCAGGATCTTGCTCGAACTCACCATCGTGCTGCTCACTTTCATTCGTTCTGCAACAGTGTGTTTACCACGCTGACCGGGACGAAAGCTGATCGAATCTGTGCCCTGAAGGGTATCATTTCGTGACCGGATTGTGGTCTGTTTCGCAAAGCGCCATTAATTCGCCATGAAGTCTAAAATTGTTCATAGCGACGCGCCAGTCCTCCTCGTGGGTGGTGGCGAAGTCGACAACGCGGTGCTGGCCCGGGCGGTGCAGGCGGCGGAAGTGGTCGTTGCGGCCGACAGCGGCGCAGCGGCGGTGCTGACGCAGGGGCGGATGCCCGACGCGGTCTACGGAGACATGGATTCGCTGGCGCCAGAGGTGCAGGCCCGGCTGGATCCGGGCGTGCTGCGGCCCATCGCGGAACAGGACAGCACCGATTTCGACAAGTGCCTGCGCCATATCTCGGCGCCGCTGGTCTTTGGCTACGGGTTCCTGGGCAAGCGGCTGGATCACCAACTGGCGGCCATGACGGTTCTGACCGGGCGTGCCGATGTGCGCTGCATCCTGATCGGGGCCGAGGACGTGGTCCTGCTGTGTCCGCCGGACCTGTCGATGGAGCTGGCCCCGGGCACGCGGCTGTCGCTGTTCCCGATGGCGCCGGTCACCGGCCGGTCAGAGGGTCTGCGCTGGCCCATCGACGGGCTCAACTTTGCGCCCAGCGGCCCGGTCGGCACCTCGAACGAGGTGACGGGGCCGGTGCGCCTGTCGATGGATGGGCCCGCTATGCTGCTCATCCTGCCGGCGGAATGCCTGAATGCACTGCTTTCGGGACTGGCGGCCGCGCCCGGTGAATGGCCCGCTCGCGCATGACGATATACAGCCCGGCGGCGATGGTCACACCGATCCCAAGCGTCGCCAGTGGCCCCGGCAGGTCTCCGAAGATCACGTAGCCCACGGCGGTGGCAAAGGGGATTTCCAGGTACTGCATCGGCGCCAGGGTCGAGGCGGGCGCATAGCGCAGCGACCATGTCATCAACAGGTGCGCCAGCGTCCCCGCCACCCCCATCGCCGTGATCAGCCACCAACCGCGCGCCGAGGGCGCGACCCATGCCAGCGCTTCGACCGCGTCGCGCGGCGTCAGCGCCATGACCGGGACCATGATCGCCAGGGCAATCACGGCAGAGACCGCCTGCATGGCGATGGGATCGGTTTCGCCGGCGATGCGTCGGGTCACCAGCATGAACAGGGCAAAGACCACCGCCACCCCCAAGGGCAGCAGCGCAGGCCAGCCGACCTCGGAAAAGGCGGGCTGCACCACCATGAGCGTGCCGACAAACCCTACCGCACTGGCCGCCAGCCGGCGCCAGCCCACTTCCTCTCCCAGGAACCAGAAGCCCAGCAGGAGCAGGATGAAGGGCATGACATAGGCGATGGCAATGGCATCGGCCAGCGGCAGGTACAGAAGCGAGGTGAAGACCAGCGAGATCCCCGCGATATGCAAGAGCGTGCGCAGGGTGACATAGAACAGGATACGCCCGTCCATCCGCCAGACTCGGCGCGTCGCCACGGTCAGCGGCACAAGGATCGCCGCCTGAAAGGCAAAGCGCAGGGTCACCAACTGGCCCACCGCCATCTCCGGGCCCAGCAGCTTTGCCAGCGCATCGCCAAAGGGCGCCAGCAGGCAGAAAGCCAGCATCAGGGCGATGCCCAGCATGGGACGGTCAAGATCGGTGTTGCTCATGCGCGGACCCTAGCGCCGGGACCACGGCGGCGAAACGGCAAAAGCGCCTAGCTGCCGCCGGGGCGGTCCAGGCCGTCCAGCAGCGCGGGCAGGGTGGAGACGGGGGCCTCCGGCCGGCGGCGCCAGGGGGCGTGGCCGTGCATGATAACGGCCCCGAAAAGGGCCAGGGCGGCAACCGGCACCACCATGCCCACCAGCCGGTCGGCATCGACCCCGGTGGCCAGCGCCGCGATGCCAAGGCCCAGCCCCATCACCAACGCCAGCACCCCGATCCCGAACCAGACCATGCGCAGCCTGCCGCCCTCGCCGATCCGCACCGGCAAGTCGGGCGCATGATGGGCCATCCGCCGGGCCACGGCCTGGCACAGCGCGCGGTGGGCCGCCCGGTCCGGGTGGTCGCGGGGCAGGCCCAGGCGGCTGTTGATGGCGATCCGGATCAGGCCTGACGGCGCCGTCAGATCCAGCCGCCGCATCCGCATCAACTGGATCCTGGTATCGACAAGGGTGGCCTGTCCGACCGTCGAGAGATCGAGCGTTCCCGGCGGCCCGGTCAGCGTGTCGCCGTCCAGCTGCCAGTCCTGCGGCCCGCGCAGGGGCGCGGGGCGAAAGCTGTAAGTCTCAGTCAAGCGCGCGCCAGCCGATGTCGCGGCGATGCACGCCCTCGGGCCAGTCCACGGCATCCACCAGCGCATAGGCACGGTCGCGGGCCTCTTGCAGGGTGGTGCCGCGCGCCGTCGCGTTCAGCACCCGCCCGCCATTGGCCAGCACCTTGCCGCCCTCGGCCTTTGTCCCCGCGTGGAACATCATGTGGAAACTGTCCTCGGGCAGGCTGTCCAGCCCGCGGATTTCCGTGCCCTTCGCATAGTCGCCGGGATAGCCCGAAGCGGCCATGACCACGGTCATGGCGTGATCCTCGGCCCATGTGACCTGCGCCTCGGCCAGCCGCCCATCGGCGCAGGCATGCATCAGGTCCAGCGCCTGCGCCCCCAGTCGCAGCATCAGCACCTGGCATTCCGGGTCTCCGAACCGCACGTTGTATTCCACCAGCCGGGGCTGCCCGTTCTCGATCATCAGCCCGACGTACAGCACGCCCTGGTAGGGCATCCCGCGCCGCACCATCTCGGCCATCGTCGGGCGCACGATCTCTTCCAGCGCCTTTTGCGTCACGGCCTCGTCCATGATCGGCGCGGGGGAATAGGCCCCCATGCCGCCGGTGTTGGGGCCGGTGTCGCCTTCGCCGATGCGCTTGTGATCCTGCGCGGTGCCGATGGGCAGGCAGGTCTCGCCATCGACCAGCACGAAGAAACTCGCCTCTTCGCCGGTCATGAATTCCTCGATCACCACCTCGGCGCCCGCGCCACCAAAGGCGCCGCCGAACATGTCGTCGACTGCCGCGCAGGCCGCCTCGACGGTCTCGGCGATGATCACCCCCTTGCCGGCGGCCAGCCCGTCCGCCTTGACCACGATGGGCGCGCCCTGGGCGCGGATATGGGCCCTGGCCGCTTCGGCCTCCGTGAAATGGCCATATCCAGCGGTTGGGGCATCCACGGCGGCGCAGATTTCCTTGGTAAAGCTCTTCGAGGCTTCCAGCCGGGCGGCGGCGGCAGAGGGGCCGAAGACCAGGATGCCCGCCTCGCGCAGGCGGTCGGCCACGCCGGCGGCCAGCGGCGCCTCGGGGCCGATGATGACCAGGTCGATGGCGTTTTCGCCGGCGAATTCCGTCACCGCGCCGGGGTCCTCGATGTCCAGCCGCGCGCATTCGGCGATCAGGGCGATGCCCGCGTTGCCCGGGGCCACGATCAGCTTGTCGCACTTGGGGTTCTGGAGGGTGGCCCAGGCAAGACTGTGTTCGCGGCCGCCGCTGCCGAGGATGAGGATATTCACGGGCGCACTCCTTTGCTGGCCGGGGCGGGGGCTCTGCCCCCGACGCGCGGGGCGCGACTCCCCCGAGGTATTTTCAAAACCAA
>NZ_JARAMO010000313.1:0-30371 GCF_028807275.1 Mameliella sp. AT18 | reverse complement strand
CGCAGGTCCAGAGGGGGCAGCGCCCCCTGCCCCCGCCGCCACCTGTCAGTCCAGCACCGCCTTCAGCGTGCCGCCCACAAGTTCCTGGCTGAAGGGCACCGGGTGCGGCGGCTTGCCCAGCCGCGCGCGGTAGACCGGCAGGCTCTCGGTGACGCGCATGACGTAGTTGCGGGTCTCGTCGAAGGGGATCATCTCGATCCAGTCGATGATGTCGATGTCGCCTTTGCGGGGATCGCCAAAGCGTTCCATCCAGCCGATCGGCCGTCCCGGCCCCGCGTTGTAACCCGCCGCCATCATCACCGCGTTGCCGTCGAACCGCTCCGACAACCCGGCAAGATAGCGCGAGCCCAGCTTGGCGTTGTAGCCCGGATCGGTCAGCAGGCGGTCAAGGTCGTACTCCAGCCCAAGCTGGCCCGAAACCAGCTTGGCCGTACCGGGCATCAGCTGCATGTAGCCGCGCGCACCGACCCCGGAAATCACCCCCGGATCGAATTCGGACTCACGCCGCGCGATCGAGAGCACCAGTTCCTTCGGCACCGGGTATTCACCTTCGGTCACCTGCGGATCCAGTGCGTAGTAGGGGCCCGGCAACTGGATGCCGAACTGTGCCGCACGCTTGCCCAGCATGACCTGGATATGCGGACGGTTCATCTCCATCAGCATCATACCCATGCGGCCCATACCCTCGCGGTCCAGAGACTCGGCGAGGTGTGTCAGGAACCGCTCTCCCAGGTTGGTCTCTCCTGCGGCCAGCAAGAGCACCGCCGCCTCAAAGACGCTGGACTTGGTAAAGTCGGCCTGACGCCAGTCCGGAAAGGCCTCGTTGCCCGCCAGGGTCGGGTCCGGTGGCAGGCCCGCGCGCTCCGCAGCCAGCAAACCGTAGAATGACGTCTGGTACTCGGCCCCGATCGCATAGGCCTCTTTCGCCTTCTCGGCCTCGCCCGCCGCCTCGTAGGCACGGCCCAGCCAATAACCCCCGCGTCCGACGGAGATCGGCGTCCAGACCCCCTCGCGGAAATTCTCGAAGTGCATCACGGCCAGGTCGGCCCGGTCGAGGAACCGCAGCGCGATAAAGCCCGCGATCCATTCCAGCTCGGCAAATTCGGTGCCTTCGACCAGCCAGTGCCGGGCGGCGATCTCGTAGGCTTCGGCATAGGCGCCTGCGCGCATCCGCTCGCGGGCCAGGTCGATCCGCTCGGGCGCCCAGGCCCAGGGTTCGCCCAGCCCCGCCGGGCTGACCGACTGCGCACGCAACAATTCGATGGCGTCTTCGGTGCGTCGCTTGCGCACCCGCCACAGGAACCGCTCGTAGGCCAGGCCCGGGTGATCGGCCAGTTCCTCGGGGACCTTGGCGATCAGCGTATCCACACCCGGCGCAGAAGATCGCAGCGCCAGCCGCGCTTGTGCCAGTGCCTGCCAGCCCTCGTCGACAAGACCCATCATCTGGCCGGCATCGCGGCTCCACCCCTGCCACAGCGCCATGTCAAGGCGGGCCTCGTGATGGTCGCGCAGGATCTCGCCCCAGGTGGTCAGGAAGGCGCGTCGTTCGTCCGAGGTCATCGACAGCGTGCGCCAGGCCAGAACGATGTCGGCCTGGGCCGCGCCCTCGTTGCCTTGCGCCATATGCGCCTTGGCCAGGGACAAGGCGCCGCTGCCGGTCTGCGGCAGCGCGTCGGCAAAGAAGGCCCGGATCTCGTCCAGCGAGGCCTCGGACATGGCGGGTTCGGATTTCTCGCGCAGGTAGGGCAGCCCCGGCCAGTCCGGGTGGCGCGACAGGAAATCCTGCACTTCGCGCGCATCGCCCCGCCCCGCCCTAAGAGCGTGCCATAGGATCACGTCCACCGCCGCCTGCCCGTCGCCGCGCGCCGCGATTCGGGCCGCCGCCCAGTTGCCCTCGCGCATGGACTGCATGGCCTTGGCCAAAGAGGCTCCGCGCTCCTGCGCAAATGCCGGCAGGGCGGTGACGAACAGCAACAACAAGGCAAGGAGACGTGACATCGACTTGCTTTTTCCGTGATGAAAAGGAATAGACGCTTCTTGCAAAGGATACGTCCGGGGCGGACTCGTGCAACTCACATAGTCGCGGGGTCGGCGGGTTTCCACCGCAAGCCGCACCAGGCCGGAAAAATGAAAGGAGCGTGTCATGTTCAAAGGTTCAATGCCTGCCCTGGTCACGCCGTTCAAGGACGGCGCCGTGGATTTCGACATGCTCAAGAAGCTGGTCGAATGGCACATCGAGGAAGGCTCGCACGGGCTGGTTCCCGTGGGCACGACCGGAGAAAGCCCGACGCTGACGCACCGTGAACACGAAGAGGTCATCGCCTGCGTGGTTGAGGCGGTCGCGGGACGCATCCCGGTGATCGCCGGGGCCGGGTCGAACAACACCGACGAGGCGATCCGCTTTACCGAATATGCCGCCAAGGTCGGCGCCGATGGCGCGCTGGTGGTGACGCCCTATTACAACAAGCCGACCCAGGCGGGGCTGATCGCGCATTTCAAGGCGGTGCACGACTGCGCCGACATCCCGATCATCATCTACAACATCCCCGGGCGTTCGGTCGTGGACATGTCGCCGGACACGATGGGCGAACTGGCCAAGCTGCCGCGCATCGTCGGCGTCAAGGATGCCACCGGCGACCTGGCCCGCGTCTGCCAGCAGCGCATCACCTGCGGCCAGGACTTCCTGCAGATCTCGGGCGAGGATGCCACCGCGCACGGGTTCAACGCCCAGGGCGGGGTCGGTTGCATTTCGGTGACCGCGAACGCGGCGCCCCGCCTCTGCGCAGACCTGCAAGAGGCCTGCCTGGCCGGTGACTACGGCAAGGCGCTGGAGATCCAGGACCGGCTGATGCCGCTGCACCAGGCGATCTTTACAGAGCCGGGTCTCTGCGGCGCCAAATACGCCATGTCGCGGCTAGGCCTGTGTTCGGACGAGGTGCGCCTGCCGCTGGTGCCGCTGACCGAAGGGACACGCGCCAAGGTGGACAGCGCCCTGCGCCACGCGGGCCTGATGAATTGACCTGGGGGGGGCGAAGCACATTCTGCTTGGCCCTCACTCGCTCCGTGCCAGGAAACGCATGATCCTGGCAGGCGTGGCAGGCTTCATTGTGTTCTTCGGAATGTATCTCGGGCTTGAATATGCCTTCGGCGTCCGATCAGATTTGATTGCGTTCATGAGCAGTTTGTCCATTGGGTACGCAATCTGGATCCTGATGTTTCGGCTTCTTATGCCGGTATTCACGATGCATGAAACTCGCGCCGGACGCATTCCCATGCTGGAGCCAAGATATGTTAAGGCTTCCGATACGCGACTTAATCGTTGGTATTTGTTCCTACCCCAAGACGGCGATTTTGCGGAGGCTCTCAAAGCCCGTCTTGAACAGATGCAATCGGGCGAGAAATAATCCCGCCCCGATTGACTGTTACTGCCCCACCGTCGCCTCCAGCCCCTCGGGCTGGCCGACCACGACAAAGTGCAGTTCCTCTGGCTTCATCAACTCGCCCGCCACGCGCTTGACGTCTTCCAGCGTGACCGCCTCGATCTTGGCGTTGCGCGTCGTGATGTAATCGGGCGACAGGTCGTCCATCTGCATGCCCACCAGGATCCGGGCAATCGGCGCGTTGCCGTCGAACCGTAGCGGATAGGCGCCGGTCAGGTAGGTCTTGGCGCGCTCCAACTCCTCGGGCGTCGCACCCTCGGTCGCCATCTTGGTCCATTCGTCGCGGATCACCTGCACCGTCTCGGCGATGCGGTCATTGGCAGAAGCCACGCGGCCCAGCATCAGTTCCGCGTGCTCGCGCGGCGAAAGGTAGGAATAGACGCCGTAGGTCAGGCCCCGCTTCTCGCGCACCTCGTTCATCAGTCGGGCCTCGAATCCGCCGCCGCCAAAGATCGTGTTCAACACATAGGCGGCAAAGAAGTCGGGATCGTCCCGCTTCATTCCCTTGTGGCCGAAGATCGCCACCGATTGCGGGGTGTCAAAGGGCACCACGGTCACGCCGGCCTCGGTCTGCACCTCCACGTCGGCGGGCTGCGGCGCGCCGGTTTCGGGCAGGTCCGAGAACAGCTTGTCCAACAGCGCGCCCAGTTCCTCGGCACTGATGTCGCCTGCGGCGCCGACAAAAACGCGATCCTGCGCCAAGGCGGCGCGATGCGCATCGACGATATCGGCCCGGGTCAGTGCGGTGACACTGTCGACCGTGCCGTTCTGGTTGGTGCCATAGGGGTGGTCGCCAAAGACCAGCTCATAAAAGGCATCGCCCACGATCTCGTCCGGGTCGGTGGCGTCGGAGCGGATACCGGACAACACCTGCGCGCGGACACGGTCGATGGCAGCCTCATCGAAACTGGGCGAGACCAGCGACGAGCGCAGCAGGTCCACGGCTTCGTCCCGCGTCTCGGTCAGGAACTTGGCCGAAACGCTGACCGTATCGTCGCCAACGTCATAGCGGAACTGTGCCGCGATCCCGTCACGCGCCTCGGCAAAGCCGCGCGCATCCAGTTCGTCGGCGCCTTCTTCCAGCAGACCGACCATCAGGTTGGTCGCCCCACGCTTGCCCGGCGCATCCAGCGACGCACCGCCCAGGAACCGGATTTCCAGCGCAACGAAGGGGATAGACGGCTCTTCGACCAGCCAGGCCTTGAAGCCACCGGGGCTGGTCACCTCCTGGATCTCGATCTCGGCATGGGCGGCGAAGCCGGCACAGATCAGGCCGAAGGCAAGGACAAAGCGGCGGATCATTGGGTCACCTCCTGCTGCGGGGTCTGTGCGTCCGGCGCCATCAGGTAGCCGGTCACGGAATGGCGGCGGTCGAACACCTTTTGCGCGGCGGCCACGATGTCCTCTCCGGTCACGGCCTGCAAGACATCGGGCCAGTCCTGCACGTCTTCCACCGTCAGGCCGGTGGTCAGCGCATTGCCGTAACGCCGCGCGATGCTGGCCGGGTTGTCCAGCGCATAGATCTGGGCCGCCTTGATCTGGAACTTGATCCGGTCAAGCTGGTCGGGGTCGATCCCCTCCGCGATCACCTCGGCCAGCACCTCGTCCAGCGCGGTTTCCGCCTCTTGCAGGCTCACCCCCGCTGCCGGCACCACGACCAGCGTAAAGCTGGACGCATCCAGCGTCGTGTCGTCGTAATAGGCGTCGGTATAGACCGCGACCCGGCTTTCGAACTGCAGTTTCTGGGTCAGGACAGAGGTCTGCCCACCGGCCAGGACCTCCGACAGGATGGCCAGCGCGGCGGCCTCCTGCTGGGCGCCGCTGGTGCGGGCCGGGGCCAGGTAGCTGCGAGTGATATAGGGCTGCGAGACGCGCGGATCGGTATAGGTCATCCGCCGTTCCGACAGGTGGCGCGGTTCCGTCGGGCGGGCGCGCTCCCCAAGATCAGGATTGGCAGGCAGGGGGCCATAGTGTTCCTCTGCCAGGGTGCGCACCTCTTCAGGCGTCACGTCCCCGGCCACCACCAGGATGGCATTGTTGGGCGCGTAGAACTGGCGATAGTAGGCCAGCGCATCGTCCAGGTCCAACTGCTCCATCTCGTGCCGCCAGCCGATCACCGGCGTGCCGTAGGGATGGTTGAGATATAGCGCGGCGTCCTTCTGTTCGCGGAAGAGCGCCCCGGGGCTGTTTTCCACCCGCATGTTGCGCTCTTCGATGATCACCTCGCGTTCGGTCAGGATATCGGCCTCCGACAGGCGCAGGTTGACCATGCGGTCAGCTTCCATCTTCATCATAAGGCCCAGCCGGTCGGCCGCGACGCGCTGGTGGTATGCGGTGGTGTCGTAGCTGGTAAAGGCGTTGTCGGTTCCGCCATTGAGCGCAACCGTGGCGCTGAACTCTCCGGGCTCAAGCGTATCGGTGCCCTTGAACAACAGGTGCTCCAGGAAATGCGCCACCCCCGACGATCCGGGGCGTTCATCCGCCGATCCCGCGCGGTACCAGACCATGTGGACCACGACCGGGGCGCGGTGATCCTCGATCACGACAACGTCCATGCCGTTGTCCAGCCCGAAGGTCGTGACCTTGCCGGCCTCCTGGGCGGAAACGGCGACAGGCGCGGTCATTGATAGGGCGAAAGCGAATAACAGGGTCAGTCGGCGCATGCGGCATCCTCTGGTTTTCCGGATGTCGCATTAGGTACGCGCGGCGGCGGCAACTTCAAGCCGGAGTTACGGTCTCGTGACCGGCGCGCGGGGCGCGGTTCCTCATTCGGGCGGCGCGGCGGGTGTCGTGGCCCCGGCACGGCGATAGACGCGCAACCAACGATAAGGGTCCAGCGTCTCGCGCCTGTAGGCGCGATTGTAGTCGTCCTGCGGCACGATCGACCAGTTGAAGATCGACTTGGAGCGACGGAAATCCGCGTCTTTCTGGGCCAGTTCCTGGCGCACGCCCGGATCGCGGCCAAAACGGCTGGCGCGCTGGATCAGTGCGCCGTCGCCCGCCGGAACACCCGGGCCGCTGGCCACAAGGCGCGAAGGATTGCCACCCAGCGCGGCAACAGCGTCTGCCTTGGGCGTCTGGTCGGTCCGGTTGGGACCTCCCGGCGTGGGCGGCGGCAGTTGCGCATAGCTTTCCGGCTGAACCAGAGGCTTGTTCGGAACGATGGCGAACTCCTCCGGCTCTGCGCTGTTGGTGCGCAGATCGTGCAGGGGTTTGTCACGGTCGATCGCCGAACAGGAGGCGATACCCGCCAGGCCAAGGATTGCAACAAGATGCGCGCGCCGCATCGCTTCCCTCCGAATTCCGAGTTTCGCCAGCCTTACCCCATCTCGGGACCGGCGTCACGGGGCCTTTTTGCGCGATGGAAAAAGGATCAGCCCGAAAGCGCCGATAAAGATCGCGATGTCCGCGACGTTGAAAGCATAGGGATTGTCGATGCCGCAGCACGACATGTTCAGGAAATCCGCCACCGCACCGTAAACCAGCCGGTCGATCACGTTGCCCAGCGCCCCGCCGATCAGGAAACCGGCCGAAATCAGGCCCATGACGCCCGGGGGATCTCGACGCATCCAGACCACGACGAACAGGACGATGCCCATCGCAACGGAAATCAGGATCCAGCGGGTGGCCGCCGCATCGCCCGAGAACAGTCCGAAATTGACACCATAGTTCCAGGCCATGCGGAAGTTGAGGAAAGGCGGCAGGACTTCGATGGCCAGCTTGTTGCCAAGCCCCATGACATGCACGACCAGGTATTTCGTCACCTGGTCCAGCAGGAAGATGACCAGCGTCACCCAGAACACCAGCCTCAACCCGCCAGTTCGTTTCGCCGCCTGTGCCAGAACCGCCTCCCGCTTTTTTCGGTCGCAGACCTAGTGGGCCGCAACGGGGCGCGCAAGCGGCTTTGCCGCCCCGCGCCCCGCGTCAGGTTTCTTCCGGGTACAAATACCCGGAGGAGCCGCCGCCGGTGACGGGGGTCATGCTGGAAGCAAGCCCCCCGCACGACGCCCCCTGCCCCTCAGTGGCGGAAGTGACGCATGCCGGTAAAGACCATCGCCAGCCCGGCCTCGTCGGCTGCGGCAATCACCTCGTCGTCGCGCATCGAGCCACCAGGCTGGATCACGCAGCTGGCCCCCGCTGCTGCCGCCTCCATCAGCCCATCGGGGAAGGGGAAAAACGCGTCCGAGGCCACGGCAGAGCCCTGCGTTAGCGGGGCGGGCAGGCCCAGCGCCTCGGCCATTCGCTCGGATTTCTTGGCCGCGATCAGCGCCGAATCGACCCGGCTCATCTGGCCCGCGCCAACACCTACCGTGGCCTGGTCCTTGACGTAGACAATGGCGTTGGACTTGACGTGTTTCGCAACCTTCCAGGCAAACAGCAGGTCCTGCATCTGCGCCTCTGTCGGGGCGACCTTGGTCACCACCTTCAGGTCGTCCAGCGCGCGGGCGCCATTGTCGCGGTCCTGCACCAGCAGGCCGCCGGCGACCTGCCGCCAGGCCAGACCGGCGGATGCGGGATTGGCAAGACCCGGAGCCAGGATCAGGCGCAGGTTCTTCTTCTTGGCAAAGATGTCCTTTGCCTCCTGGTGGATGGCCGGCGCGATCACGACCTCGGTAAAGATCTCGGAGATCGCCTCGGCGGTCTCGCCGTCCAGCGCGCCGTTCAGGGCCACGATGCCGCCAAAGGCCGAGGTGCGGTCACAATCGAAAGCCTTCTGGTAGGCCTCCAGCATGCTGCCACCGCGCGCCACGCCCGAGGGGTTGGCATGTTTGATGATCGCGCAGGCCGGGCCGTCGCCGGGCAGGAATTCCGACACCAGCTCAAAGGCCGCATCGGTGTCGTTGATGTTGTTGTAGCTCAGTTCCTTGCCCTGAAGCTGTTCGGCGGTCGCAACGCCCGGACGGTTGGACCCGTCAGTGTAGAACGCCGCGTTCTGGTGCGGGTTCTCGCCGTAGCGCAGGCTTTGCGCCAGCGTCCCGGCGAACACGCGGCGACGCGGAGTCGCCTCGCCGATGGCAGCGGCCATCCAGGTGCTGACGGCGGCATCATAGGCGCCGGTGCGGGCATAGGCGATCTGCGCCTGCCGCTTGCGGAATTCGATCGAGGTCAAGCCGTCGTTGGCATCCAGTTCGGCCAGCAGCGCGTCGTAATCCTCGACATCGACAATGGTGGTAACAAAAGCATGGTTCTTGGCCGCGGCGCGGATCATCGCCGGGCCGCCGATGTCGATGTTCTCGATGCAGGTGTCATAATCGGCGCCCTTGGCCACTGTCTCCTCGAACGGGTAGAGGTTCACGACCAGCAGGTCGATCGGCACGATGCCATGTTCGGCCATCGCCGCCGTGTGCATCCCGTTGTCGCGCAGTGCCAGCAGCCCGCCATGCACCTTGGGATGCAGCGTCTTGACCCGACCGTCCATCATCTCGGGGAAACCGGTCAGGTCGGCCACGTCGCGCACCTCCAGCCCTGCCTCGCGCAGCGCCTTGGCGGACCCGCCGGTCGAGAGCAGCTCTACCCCCCTGGCGGCCAGCGCGCGGCCCAGGTCGGTCAGGCCGGTCTTGTCGGATACGGAAAGCAGCGCGCGGCGCACGGGCTGAAGGTCGGACATGGAGGATCCCCTCGGAAGGTCGTTCTATTGCGGCAAGAGACCGTGTCAGGCGGTCTCGTCCACCTCGTCGCGGACCAGGTCACGGACGGCAAGGGCCGTCTCCTGTGCCTTGGCCAGCGACCAGCGGACGCGCGTCGCATACTGCATCGCGCGCCCGGATAAAACGACCTGCTTCGTCGCACGCGGCTGCAATCGTCCCTTTTCCAGGTAGACAGAGGGTTCCAGCGCCATGTCCACCGCCCCGTCAAAGCGGAACACCCAGATTTCGCCAGAGCGCAGCGCCATCGAGACGGCAGTGCCGCCCATGTCCAGCGCCACGTCGACATCCGGATGCAGGTGAAAGCGGATCTCGTATGGCAGGCCGGCCAGCTTCATCGAATCCATCGCCCGGTCGAACCGTTTCTTCGATGGCGCGTCGAGAGCCACGAGGTAGTCCTCGCCCCGCAGGCTGCGCCCGTCCAGCGACAATTCCAGGCTGCGCGCATGCGTCAGCCCCTGCACGGTGACATAGCCGTCGTGCCCGCCCTCAAACCGCAGGCTTTCGGGCAGGTGACTCATCTGCACCGGAACATGGCGCGGCGCGTCCTCCAGCAACTCGCGCCGGGCCTCACCGATCCAGCGCGGCGCCCCCAGCCGGGCCGAGGAATAGCCCTGCAGGCAAAGCGTGGAATGCGAGGGCGTGGCGCGACCCGCCCGTCGCCATGCCTCGCCGAACCCACCGCCGGAGCCACAGTTGACGATCACCGGGCGCCGCCCCGAGGTCAGTTCGAACGCCAGGGTCGAGGCATGGGCGCGGGCCGAGGCCGCCCCTGCCGGTGGCGGCGCGGCGTCGACGATGATCGAGGTGCGCATGGCCGAGAGCCGGGCAAACCCCATCGCCAGCCCGTCCGCCTGCCGTTTCTTGTTGCCCGAGGCCGCCAGTGCGCGGTCCAGCCGCCCCTCAAGACCCCGTCCACCACTGTGAAACCGCGCCAGCCCGCCATCGGCATGGCGCAGCGTCCGCAGTGTCGGCGCAATGCGCCCGATCGCCTGGACGTGGCGCGGATCGGGGTCGAGATCTGCCTCCTGCAGCGCCTGCTGCGCCCAGGTCAGCAGGGTAAAGACCTCCAGCAGTTCCTCGGGATTGCGGGTGGGAATGCCGCCCTGCGCATCGACCTGTTTGACGCAATCCGACCCCAGCGCCTCGCGCGCGGG
Source organism: Mameliella sp. AT18 (assembly GCF_028807275.1). Taxonomy (NCBI): domain Bacteria; kingdom Pseudomonadati; phylum Pseudomonadota; class Alphaproteobacteria; order Rhodobacterales; family Roseobacteraceae; genus Antarctobacter; species Mameliella sp. AT18. The sequence goes on along the minus strand of NZ_JARAMO010000313.1, from coordinate 20,129 downwards.
GGCAACATGCGCCTCCATCCCCTGCAGAGAGAGGCCCGCGTATAGCAGTCCGGTCATTGCCTCGAACCGCGGCAGTCCGGGCGCGGCCACATGGGCGCGCTTGGCCAGAAAACGGGTCTGTGCCGCAAGGGCGGTATAAAACGCCTCGCTGTCGTCGGCCTTGCGCCCGCGCAGCAGGAACAGCGCATGATGGATCCAGCGGATCACCCGACGCCCGCTCAGCTCCGGTGTCCAGCCGGGCCCCCGGCCCTTGCCATAGCGACGGACCCATTCCCAGAGCCAGGCCTGCGCCAGCGCCCGCGCCTTGGCATCCCCCACAGCCGCCAGGTCATCGAGCCAGCCGAAACCGTGGATTTCCTCCTCGAAGGCGGGGTCGGGCGGATCTATGGCCCAGATCGACCGCCCCTCGGCCTGCACCAGGTGGCCCGCGAACATCAGGTTCCCGGCCAGCATCTGCCGCCCCCGGGCAAAGAACCCCACGGTGCGCGGTTCAGGTTGAGACACGAACCCTTCGGCCGGACGGGCACCGGCCGACATGCGCGCCTGCATGCGGTTCATCATCCGCGCATGCGCGGTTCGCCAGTTTCGCGCCGTGGACATGGGCCGGTTGCTCTGCGATCTGCCTCGGGTCGCCCGTTTCGGGCTTGTTTGTAGCAGGATACATCGCTCCCCGGCGGAAGTCACCACAGAGTTAACCGCGCGTGAGGACCGCCATGAAGAACCCGTCCATGCCGCCCCTGGACGCCCAATAATCGGGCCGCAGCCGCAGTCCGCCCTCCTCGGACCGCCAGCGGTCCTCGATCCAGGGTGCCTCTGGCGGGATCACCTGCAGGTCCGGATGGCGGGCCAGCGCCTCATCCACCTGGCATTCGCCCTCGTCCGGGATCAGCGAACAGGTGGCGTAGACCAGGCGCCCTCCGGGCTTGAGCAGGCGCAGCGCATGGTCCAGCATCGCTTCCTGCAACCCGATCAACTCGCTGATGCGCTCGCCCTCGTGGGCGTGCGGCAGGTCGGGGTGGCGGCGGATCGTGCCGGTGGCAGAACAGGGCGCGTCCAGCAGGATCGCGTCGTACTGGCCTTCGTGTTCTAGCGCGTCGCCTGCAACCAATGTCGCCGTCAGCCCGGTCCGGTCGAGGTTTTCCTGCACCCGCTTCAACCGCGCCTCGGACAGGTCCAACGCGGTGACCTTGGCCCCCGCTGCGGCCAGTTGCAGCGTCTTTCCACCGGGCGCCGCACACATGTCCAGCACAGGTTGCCCCGCCACATCGCCCAACAGTTTCGCCGGCAGCGCAGCAGCGGCATCCTGTACCCACCAGTCGCCTTCGGAAAATCCCGGCAAGGCACTGACCTGACCCGCGTCGCGCAGGCGCACAGACCCGGTGGGCAGCAGCTCGCCCCCAAGCGCCGAAAGATCCGCGCCCGGCTTCGGTGTCAGGTCTAGCGGCGCACCTTCGAAATGAACACGCTCCATGTTGGCCACCGCCTGGGGCCCCCAGGCCTCGACCAGAGGATCGCGCAGCCATTTCGGCAAGCGCGGGATGCGCAGCTTGCCCCAGGCTGCCGGCCCCTCGTCGGCCAGCTTGCGCAGCACCGCGTTGACCAGACCGCGCGCGCCCTGCGTGCGTTTGCCGGCGGCGGCGATCTCGACACAGTCGCTGACCACGCCGTGCGCGGTCCCGCCCAGGCACAGTTCCACTGCACCCAATCGCAGGATGTTCATGACCCTTGGCGCAGGCGCCTTGCGCAGGTGCGGTTTCAGCAGCCGGTCGGCCCGTTCCATCCCGCGCAGCGTTTCCGTGGCCAGCCGCTGTGCTGCCGCGCGGTCCGATGGCGCGAGGACCTCCAGCCGTTCGCTTTCCGACAGGGGTCGCCCCTGTCCCAGGACCTGGTCCAGCAGGTCGACGGCGGCAAGGCGGGCCGGGCTGGGGGCTTTGGACATGGGCGATCTCCGGAACGGCGGTTGGGGGGCGGGGTTGCCCGACAGACCGGCGGGCGTATATCAAGCAGCACCAGACGAGGAAAGCCCATGTCCGAGACCGACCCCAAGACCGACAGGCCCGATCTCCCCCCCGCCGCACAGCGCGCGCTGGCCGAAGCCGCCGAACGCCGCGCAAGGGCCGAGGCCGAAACGCAGGCCCTCCCCCCGGAACTGGGCGGCCGCGATGGTCCCGAACCCGTGCGCTACGGCGACTGGGAGAAGAAGGGCCTCGCCATCGACTTCTGATCCGGGTGCGCCCGGAAAGTACGCCCAACCTCCCGCGCCCGCGTGCCGAACGGAGCGCGCGGTTGGATGGGTGGGTGGGCGTCGCTCCGGGCGGAGCGCGGGCGCGGGACTTATTTCAGCCCCAGCACATCCAGCATGTCGTACTCGCCCGGTCCCTTGCCCTGCCCCCAGAGCGCTGCCTTCAGCGCGCCTCGGGCAAACAGCGCCCGGTCCGAAGCAATGTGTTTCAGCACGATCCGCTCTCCGGCTGCGGCAAAGATCACCTCGTGCTCGCCCACGATGTCGCCACCGCGGATCGCATGGAACCCGATGTCCCCTTTCTTGCGTGCACCGGTGATCCCGTCGCGACCGCGATCAGACACGTCGGACAGCGAGACGCCCCGCCCCTCGGCCGCGGCCTCGCCCAGCATCAGCGCAGTACCAGACGGCGCGTCCACCTTCTGGTTGTGGTGCGATTCGACGATCTCGATGTCCCAGTCCATGTCCAGCGCCGCCGCCACCTGCCGCGTCACCGTCGTCAGCAAGTTCACGCCGAGGCTCATGTTCCCTGCCCGCACCACCACCGCGTGCCGCGCTGCAAGCGCGATCTTCTCAAGATCGCTCTCCGCCAGCCCGGTGGTGCCGATCACATGCACCAGCCGCGCCTGGGCGGCGAGTTCGGCAAAGGCCACGGTCGCCGCCGGCGAGGTGAAATCGATCACCGCATGGGCACGGGCAAAGGCCTCCAGAGGGTCATCCGAAACCATGACACCCAATGCCGCGCCGCCCGAGGCCAGCCCCAGGTCCTGCCCCACCCAGGGGTGTCCGGGCCGCTCCAGGGCTCCGCAAAGGTGCAGCCGTTCATGCGCTGTCACCTGTTGAACCAGCATCTGGCCCATCCGGCCCGAAACGCCGGTCACCACAACGCCGTAATCCTCCATCGTCCCGCTCCTTGACGCCACTGTTCCGCCCCTGTTACCGCTCCTCTCCGGCAAATGCACGCCCCACGCGGGGCGCTTGGCAAACGAAGACAGCAAGCTTAAGTCTGGACCTATGGCACGCAACAGATTCCACGACGGCCCCGGGCCCAGCCAACGCCAGCTTCGGGTCGCCGAGCTGATCCGCCGCACCTTGTCCGAGGTGCTGCAACGCGGGGATATCCACGATCCCGATCTCAACCGCCTCTCGATCACCGTGGGCGAGGTCCGGGTGTCACCCGACCTCAAGGTCGCGACCGCCTATGTCGTGCCCCTGGGCGGCGAGCATCAGGCCGACATGTTCGAGCTGCTGGACCGCAACAAGGGGGAGTTGCGCCGCGCCGTGTCGCGCGGCCTGACCCTCAAGTTCGCGCCAGAGTTGCGCTTTCGCCTCGACGAGACCTTCGACCACCTCGACGACACCCGGCGCCTGTTTTCCGACGACGCCGTGCGCCGCGATCTCGACGACTGAGCTCATGCGCCGGATTGCCGCCTGCCTTGCCCTGCTGACCGCCACGCTGGCCATTGCCCCTGCGGCGCAGGCGGTGACATGCCGCGACATCGACCATGAGGGCAACGCCTATGTGGTCTGCGAGGTCGATCCGGAACGCGAGAACCTGCGCCTCTTCCGCGCCGACGAAAGTGGCGACGCCTACGGCCATTTCAGCCTGCTCAAGGCCGACCTGGCCAGCAAGGGCAAGGATCTTGTCTTTGCCATGAATGCCGGAATGTACCACGAGGACCGCTCTCCTGTCGGCTACTACCTCGAGGACGGTCGCGAAGAGATGCGCGTGATCTCGGGGCCGTCGCAGGGCAACTTCGGACTTCTGCCGAACGGCATCTTCTGCATCGGAGAGGGCTGGGCGCGGGTGATCGAGACACGGGATTTTCTTGCTCGCCGTCCGCGCTGCCGCCATGCCACCCAGTCGGGCCCGATGCTGGTGATCGAAGGCGCCCTGCACCCGCGTTTCCTGCCGGACAGTTCGTCACGCTACATCCGCAACGGCGTGGGCACTTCGGCGAACGGTGACCGCGCGGTCTTTGCCATCTCGCAGAACACGGTCACCTTTCACGAGTTCGCCCGCCTGTTCCGCGATGTGCTGAAACTGCCCAACGCCCTGTTCCTGGACGGAAACATCTCGCGGCTTTATGCGCCCCAGATCAACCGCGCCGACCTTGGCCGCCGCATGGGGCCGATCGTGGCCGTCACCGAGAGCACACGCTAGGACCGATCAGCTCTGCCAGGATGCCGCGCATGCGTGGCAGTCCGAACGCTCCGCAAGCATGGCCATGTTCAGTCCGGGTTCGTTTCCCGCCGCGATGCTGCCCGGGCGGATAGTCACATCGGTCATGGGAAAGGGCTGCACGGCGCTCAACAAGGCAATGCGCCCATAACAAATCGCCTTGGCCCCGAACATCAGCCCCCTGATTATCCCAGTCGGATCAGGCTATTTCCGAAACCGGACACAGGGAAACGGCCTTGGCCTTGCCTCTCTTCCCGGTCCGGCTTACCTCGGAGTGACATCAATCCAGAGGCTCCCATGACCGACACCTGCCAATCGCTTGCCAATGCCCTGCTTGACGCCGCCCGCAAGGCAGGTGCCGATGCGGCGGACGCCCTGGCGGTCGATGGCGCGGCACAGTCCATCGACGTGCGCGGCGGCGTCCTGGAACAGGCGGAGCGGGCCGAGTACCGCGACCTCAGCCTGCGGGTCTTCCTGGGACAGCGCAGCGCCTCGATCTCGGGGTCGGACATCCGGCCCGAGGCGCTGGCCGAAATGGCCACCCGCGCCGTGGCAATGGCGCGCGAGGCGCCCGAGGACCCCTATGCCGGCCTGGCCGATCCTGATCAGATCGCCACCGACTGGGACGTCGCGTCGCTGGAGCTGGCCGATCCCGCGCCGGAACCGGCACCCGCCGCGCTGGAGGAAGATGCACGGCAGGCAGAGGCCGCAGCCCTGTCGCACGATGGCATCACCCGGATCGACAGCGCGGCCGCGCAATACACCGCACAGACCATCGCCCTGGCGGCAACCAACGGGTTTTCAGGCAGCTACAAGCGGACGTCGCGCGCGCTGTACTGTGTGGCCATCGCGGGCGAGGGCCTGGGGATGGAGCGCGACAGCGACGGCGACAGCCGCACCTTTCAGTCCGATCTGCGCAGCGCGCAGGACATTGGCGACAGCGCTGCCGCCCGCGCCCTGGAACGGCTGAACCCGCGCAAGCCCAAGACCGGCGCCTACCCCGTGCTTTTCGACGAGCGGGTCGCCGCGTCCCTGATCGGTCACATGGTCGCCGCCGCGAACGGCGCGCAGGTGGCGCGCGGCCAGTCCTGGCTGCGCGGGGCCCTTGGCGAACAGATCCTGCCCGACCATCTCAGCCTTATCGAGGACCCGCACCGCCCACGCGCCAGCGCTTCGCGCCCCTTCGACGCCGAGGGCCTGCTGACCCGCAAGCGCGCCGTGATCGACAAGGGCGTGCTGACCGGCTGGACGCTGGACCTGGCCAATGCGCGGAAACTGGGCATGGAGAGCACCGCAAATGCCGCGCGCGGCGGGGCCTCTGTTTCGCCGGCATCGTGGAACCTGGCCCTGACGCAAGGCTCGCAAAGCCGCGAAGACCTGATGCGCGAGATGGGCACCGGCCTGCTGGTGACCTCGATGATCGGGTCCACGATCAACCCCAATACGGGCGATTATTCGCGCGGCGCGGCCGGTGTCTGGATCGAGAACGGCGAACCCGCCTACCCGGTGTCCGGCGTGACCATCGCGGGCAACCTGCGGGACATGCTGCGGTCCATCGTACCCGCCAATGACGCGCGCGCCTATCTCAGCCGCGTGGTCCCCTCGCTGCTGGTCGAAGGATTGACCCTTGCCGGCGAATGATCTCGACCTGCTGATCGAAGCGGCCCGCCGCTCTGCCGAAGTGGCCACCGCCTTCGTCGGCGGCGACCTGGGCGTGCAGTACAAGGCCGTAGACGACAGCCCCGTCACCCAGGCCGACCTGGCGGTGAACACGCTGCTGACGCAATTCCTGCGTGAGGCACGGCCCGATTATGGCTGGCTGAGCGAGGAAACCCCGGATGGCACCGACCGGCTAAACACAAAACGCGTCTTCATCATCGACCCGATCGACGGCACGCGCTCTTTCATCCAAGGCGAAAACACCTGGGCCCATGCGCTTGCGGTGGTCGAGGACGGGCAGGCGATTGCTTCGGTCGTCTACCTGCCGATGATGGACAAGCTCTATTCCGCCAGTTTGGGCGGCGGCACCCATCTGAACGGAGACCGCGTGACTGCCAGCGCCACCGCGCGGCCCGACGAGGCAGAGGTGCTGGCCACCCGCCCCAGCCTGGATGCCGGACACTGGCCCGGCGGCCTGCCAAAGCTCAAGCGCAGCTACCGCCCCTCGCTGGCCTACCGGCAAAGCCTGGTCGCCGAGGGCCGCTACGACGCGATGTTCACCTTTCGCCCGACATGGGAATGGGACATTGCCCCCGGCGCACTGATCCTGTCCGAGGCCGGGGCACGCATCACCGACGGCAAGGGCGCACCGTTGCGGTTCAACGCGCAGGTCCCCAAGGCCGAAGGCATGATTGCCGCGAACCCCGATCTGCATGCCGCCCTGATGCAACGCAGGCTCTAGCCCCATTGCATGGATCGCCCCGGCTGCAAACCGCCCAAGGCGGGGGCATTGCCCGATACGCACCCCGTCACAGCGCCGCGCTCCTTCACCGCGCCTTGACCAACGGTGCGCGTTCGCTAGGGTCGCGCTGACCCCGCAACCCAAAGGGAGCGCGCCTCATGCAACGCCTTCACCTCGTTTTCGGCGGCGAACTCGTCGATCCGTCGAAGACCGTCTTCAAGGACGTGAACGACCTGCACATCGTCGGTATCTTTCCCAATTACGAAGAGGCTTACAACGCCTGGAAGGCCGAGGCGCAGCGCACCGTGGACAATGCCCACATGCGTTATTTCATCGCCCATCTCCACCGCCTGCGCGAAGAGGCGCAAGAGGCCTCCTCGACCGAGGAACTGGGCTGACCCCATGACGCGCCGCGCGCTGAGCCTCTCGGCCTACCTGGCCTATGCGCGCAGCGCCTCTGCCCCGGGCGAGACGCCGGACTGGCCCCCGCGCCCCTCCGGCCCGCTGGTCTGGGGCTTTGCCGAAGACCGCGAAACCGGGCGCGCGCTGGCCAGCCTTGGCGCGCGGCTGACCGCACAGCGCCCCGAGGTCACGGTCTGGCTCAGCGGGCGGGTGCCGTCGCGCCCGGGGCTGATGACCGTCCCTATGCCGCGCGACATGGCCGCCGACGATCTGCGCAGCCTTCGCCAGTTGCGCCCGGATGTGGCGCTTTGGACGGGGCAGGCGCTGCGTCCCGGCCTGCTGTCGGCCCTCGCGGAAAGTGGCAGCCACATGATCGCCCTGGACCTGGCCGATGCTCCTTTTCCGGCAGAGGCACCGCGCTGGCTGCCCGATCCGGCGCCGGCCGTTCTGGCACTGTTCGACAGTCTCTACACGACCGGCCCCGATGCCAGCCGCCGACTGAGGCGCCTTGGCATCGAAAGCGGCCGCGTGCATGATGCCACGCCCTTTCTGGACACCGAGGCGCCGCTGGATTGCTCGGACGGGTTGCACGAGGAAATTGCCAGCCTGATCGCCGGCCGTCCCGTCTGGCTGGCCGCCCGCGTCCGCCCGGACGAGGCACGCGACGTGCTGATGGCACACCGCCAGGCCAGCAGGCTGGCCCACAGGCTGCTGCTGATCCTGGCCCCGGCGGATCCCGCCGACGCGGAGAGGATCGCGGCCATGCTGCGCCGCGACCAGATGCGGGTCTGCGACTGGGAAAACGGCGACATGCCGGACGAGAACACACAGGTCCTGCTGGCCGGCGGGCCGGAAGAGTTGGGCCTGTGGTATCGGCTGGCGCCGCTGGCCTTCCTGGGCGGTTCGCTGACCACCGGCGGCACGGGAGAGGATCCCTTCGAGGCGGCGGCGCTTGGCGCGGCCGTGCTTTATGGCCCCAACGTGGGGGCACACCTGGGTGCCTACTCGCGGCTGGTCGTCGCCGGGGCCGCGCGCATCGTGCGCGACGGCGATTCCCTGGGGACAGCGGTGTCACACCTTGTCGCCCCGGATCAGGCGGCGGTCATGGCCCATGCGGGCTGGGACGTGATCTCGTCCAGCGCGCGGCTGGTCGACCGTGTCCTTTCCGAGATCTGCGACACGCTGGACGCGAGGGCCGAGGACTGATGCGCCCGCCCCGTTTCTGGCAGACAGAACCCGACACCCCAGCTTGGCAGGCGCGCCTGCTGGCGCCATTGGCGGCACTCACCGCACGGGCCACGGCCCGCCGTATCGCCCGCCCGCCAAAAGTGCGTCCCGGTATTCCGGTGATCTGTGTCGGCAACGTCAACGCGGGCGGCACCGGCAAGACACCAACCGTCATCGCCCTTGTCCAACGCCTGATCGGGCGCGGGCTTGTCCCGCATGTGGTGTCACGCGGGTACGGCGGGCGTCTCACTGGCCCGGAACAGGTCGACCCCAGCCGGCACACCGCCGATATGACCGGGGACGAACCTCTGTTGATCGCTGCCTTCTGCCCCACATGGGTTTCGCGCGATCGGGCGGCGGGCGCCCGGCAGGCAGAGGCCGCGGGCGCCGACGTGATCGTGCTGGACGACGGGTTGCAGAACCCGGATGTGGCCAAAGACCTGACCGTCATCTGTGTCGACGCGGTCGCCGGGTTCGGCAATGCGCGCTGCCTGCCTGCCGGGCCATTGCGTGAACCGCTGGCGGTCGGACTGTCGCGGGGCGACCTCCTGCTGTCGATCGGACCGGACGCGGCGCAAAAAAGGTTTGCCGCAGACTGGAGTCCGCGCATTTCTTTACCGCATCTGACCGGACACCTGGCGCCCCTTCAGACCGGCATGGACTGGGAAGGCTTGCCGACGCTCGCCTTTGCCGGGATCGGACATCCGGAAAAATTCTTTGCCACCCTGCGCAGCCTGGGCGCCGATATCCGCCGCGCCGAGGCGCTGGAGGACCACCAGCCCTTCACCAAGGCGCTTGTCACCCGGTTGATGCGTGAGGCTCAGCTGTTGGGCGCGCAACTGGTCACGACGGAAAAGGACGCGGTGCGCCTGCCGCCGGAGTTGCGGCGCGAGGTTCTGACCCTGCCTGTCCGGCTGGACGTCCACGATCCCGCGCCGCTGGACGCGGCGCTGGACCGGCTGTTCGACCGCCAGACGTGACGGGTTATTCCGCGGCCAGTTGCTGCTGACCTTCGCTGCCAAGCGCCGCCAGTTCCGCCACCACGTCGCGCAACCGGCGCCGAACAGAATCGAACTCGGCGTTCGGCAGGATCTTTGCCTCGTCCATGTACAGCGCCCGGTCGATTTCCACCTGAACCGCGTGCTGCCCCCGCGACGGGCGGCCATAGTTCTGCGTCGTATAGGCCCCGGCAAAGGGCGCGTTGCGCGCCACGACGAAACCGGCGGCGGCAAAGGCCGCCTCGACCTGCTCGACGATCTCGGGACGGGCCGAAGCACCGAACCTGTCACCGATCACGACCTCGGGCCGCCGTGCACCGTGACGGGCGGAACCGTCCAGCGCCTCATGCGGCATCGAGTGGCAGTCGATCAGCACCGCTTCGCCAAAGCGCGCCCGCGCATCGTGCAGCAAGGCGTGCAGCTTGTGATGGTAGGGTTGCCAGATTCGCGCGATTCGCCGGTCGGCCTCTGCCCGCGTCAGCTTGCCGCGATAGATTGCCCGCCCGTTGGCCACCACGCGGGGCACGACACCCAGCCCGCTGGCCACCCGTGGATTGTGCCCGCCGCGACGCAAGCCCTCGATCAACGCCGGGTCCAGTTCGTCGGCAGCGCGATTCAGATCAATGTAGGCACGCGGCGCCCCGGCCCGCAGCAAGGGCGCCCCGAACTCCGGCGCGCAGTCGAAAAGCCGGTCTACATAGGCATCTTCGGAGGTCCGAATGCTGTGATTGTCCAGAATCGTTGTACGCAGAAAGCTGTCGGGATAGTCCCGGCCCGAATGCGGAGAGGCGAAAACCACGCGCGACGCGGGTGTTTCGGGCATGTGCAGGTGGTACGAAGTTTCAGGCATCCGCGCTCCTTTTCGGGGATGAGAATAGACCGAAAATTCCACCCTCCAAAAGCCCTTGATCCCCGGAAAGAAGCCATTTATAGACCCTCCACCGGCGCGCATCACCGGGTGCTTCGAAAGAGGCGGACGGGAATGTGCAAGGGTCATATAGGGCGGTTAGCTCAGCGGTAGAGCACTTCGTTGACATCGAAGGGGTCACTGGTTCAATCCCAGTATCGCCCACCATGAATTCATCGCCCGGCACCCCGGGAGGCATGCCTCTCGGTGCGTCGGGTATTGGCCGCAACCAATGGCGCTCGCGCGCCGCGACGACAGGAGAAGACCATGAAGGTCGTTAACTCGCTCCGCTCGCTCAAGAAGCGCCACCGCGACTGCCGCGTTGTGCGCCGCAAGGGCCGCGTCTATGTGATCAACAAGACGCAGCGGAAATTCAAGGCACGCCAGGGCTGAACCCTGGCTTTATGCCTTGGGGCCTCTGGCCCGATCCGAATAACCCCCGCCGGCATCCGCCGCGGGGGTTTTTCTTTGGGCAGGTGCCCCATTTCTGGGCCAGACCGGATCAGTCCCGGTCCAGCCCGATGATTCCATCTGCCAAGAGCCGCACCACCGTCTGCTCGTCGAGATAGCCCGACACACGCAGCCCGCGCGAATCCTGGTATCGGCGTATGGCCGCCCGCGTGTTCTCGTCGAATCGGCCGTCCACCTTGCCCGGTTTGAGGCCCAGCTGATCCAGCCTCCGTTCGGCCAGCTGGCGGGCCACGAAGTTCAGGTTCATCGCCTGCTCTTCCTGCCGTGCCGCCACCGCGTCACGCACCTTGGAGGCATCGTGTTCCAAAAGGGCGATTCGCTGCTGCGCCTCGGCGCGGAAGGCGCCGTTGGGCCAGTCCTGCAAATAGGTCCGATAGGCGCTTGTCGTGTTGGCCTGTGCCGCCTTGGCCCAGTCGCGCCGGTCCTGACCGGCGGCCTGTTCCGCGCGGCGGTCGTCGATCTCCTGCAGCACGCGGCGGGCCTCTTCCGCGAACTGGCCTTCGGGATACTTCTGCAGGTAGTCCCGGAACCCGGCTTCTTCGCCCCGTCGTTCGACCTGCCGCCAATAGGCCCGCTCTTCGCGTTCCCGCTCCAGCCGCCGTTCTTCTGCTTCGCGTTCCAGTTCTGCCGCACGCCGGGCCGATTGATCCTGCAGCCGCACGATCTGGTCCCGGCTGAGATAGCTGGTCACGCGCAGGCCCGAATCCTCCTGCCAGCGCCGGATCGCCCCCCGGGTTCCGTCGCCAAAGATGCCGTCGATGCCGCGCGTATCATACCCAAGGATCGACAAGGCCCTCTGGATGCCCCGCCGTTGCTCTCGTGTCAGCTCCAGCGCCTCTTCGGCGCGGCGCTCGCGGTAGAAGGGCTCGGAATTCAGCGCATTCAGGCGCTGCCGCGCGGCATTGGCATTCTGCCCGTCCGGAAATCCGTCAAGGTAGGCGCGATAGCCGTCGGGCGAATCCGCCTCCTGGGCCAGCCGCCAGGCCGCCTCATCCGCCGCCCGCGTAAAGGCCGCAGGGTCGGGTCGTCCAGGCTCCGACGGATCACGGGGACCGGTCACATCCTCGGCGCGCACGATCACCTGCGTATGCGGCGCGTAACCCTCGACCTCCAGTTCATAGTCCAGCGCCGCGCGCAACACGAAGCGCCCGGTGCGGGCCAGGTCCCGCGCCGCATAGCGTGCGACGTCCACCGCCGGTCCGCGAATCACCGTCACCCCCTGCGGGATGTCCAGTTCACCCAGCCCCTCGGACAGGAACAGGCCCAGGTCGGGATCGGTCGGGGTCTCCCCCAGGACCAGGAAGGCCCGTCCTTGGTAGGCTGACAGGATCGACAGGGCCGCGTCCAGCGGAAAACCCTGGACCAGCACCTCGGCCTCGTCGATCCGCCCCGACCCGGTGACCGGGACCAGGTAGCTGCCCCCGACCCCATGCACGAATGCGCCCGAGAGCAGGATCACCACGGGCCCGCCATCATCGTCCAGCATCGCTGCGAACTCGGCGAAGGCGCGGCGCATGCCGGCGGCATCCGCGTCCTGCGCCAGCGACACGTCAAATCCCTTTTCGCGCAGGGCATCGGCCGCCACGGTCACACGTTGTGCCCCGAACAGCGTCTGGACAGCGGTGTAGCGGCTGTTGCCGATCACCAGCGCGTCGCCGGTCGCCTGCGCGCCCGTCGCGCCCAGGATCGCGCCCGCCAGGGCAAGGGCGAATATCCGCATGAGAGGTCCTCCCGGTCGTCTGTTACCGGACAAGCCTACCGCCTGCCCGCCACAGGACAAGCGTCACCTCCGGGGAAAATGGGCGGCCTTTCGCCCAAGTCATCCCTGCACCGTCCCTACGGACGCGAAAACGGGCCGGCGCGCCCCTGTTTCTTTGGTTTTTCAAAATACCTCGGGGGAGTCCCGCAGGGACGGGGGCAGAGCCCCCTCCCCGCTCAGTCGTAGCTGCGCTGGTCCTCGATCACCAACCCGTCGCGTGGCAGTGCCCCGGGGGCGACCAGTTCGACCTTGCCCTTCAGCTTCAACACCTCGGCCACGGTCCCTTCGTAGGTCGCGGCATCGCCGCCTTCCGCCTCGATCCGGACCGTCATCACGTCCATCTCGCCTTCGCGACTGGCCACGACGCGGGCGCGCGCGATCTCTGCGTGTTTGGCCACCAGTTGCGCCACCTGTTCGGGGCGCACGAACATGCCCTTGATCTTGGTCGTCTGGTCGGCGCGGCCCATCCAGCCCTTGATCCGGGTGTTGGTCCGGCCGCAGGGGCTTTCCCCCGGCAATACGGCGCTCAGGTCGCCGGTGGCAAAGCGGATCAGCGGGTAGTCGGGGTTCAGCGTCGTCACCACGATCTCGCCCACATCGCCCTCGGGAACCGGGTCACCCGTGCCCGGCGTGACCAGCTCGACGATCACATGTTCGTCGAGGATCATGCCTTCCATCTCGGGGCTTTCGTAGGCGACATTGCCCAGGTCCGCCGTGGCGTAGCATTGCAGGCACTGGATGCCGCGATCCGCATAATACTGACGCAACGAGGGGAAGAGCGCGCCGCCCCCGACCGCCGCCCGCGTGATGCGCAGTTCCAGCCCCACCTCGTCGGCCTTTTCCAGAATCATCTTGAGATAATCCGGCGTCCCCGCGTAGGCCGTCACCCCGATGTCCCGGGCCGCCCGCGCCTGCAGTTCGGTCTGGCCCGTCCCGGCGGGCAGCACGGCAGCCCCCACCGCCCGCGCACCGGATTCAAAGATCATTCCAGCCGGGGTCAGGTGATAGCCGAAACAGTTCTGCACGATGTCGCCCCGCCCGATCCCGCAGGCGTTCAGGAAACGGCCCATGCGCCACCAGTCGTGGCTGAGTCCACCCGGCTCGTAGATCGGTCCCGGGCTTTGAAAGACATGCGCCAGGTTCGACACCGGCAACCCGCCAAAGGGCGGTTCCGCCGCCTGTTTCGCAACCAGGTCGGCCTTGCGCAGCACCGGCAGAGCTGACAGGCCCGACAGGTCTTCCAGCGGGTCGATCCCCTGCCTGGCCAACTGTACGTTCAGCGCCTCCAGCTGTGCCGCCTCGCGCGCATCGCGGCTGCGCGTCTCCAGCTCGTCGAAATAGGTGCTCATCACGCTCTCCTTCGAAAGTCCGTCGTACGGGCGCAGGCGGCCCTGCCCCGCGTCCCCGTCATCCCCGGTCCCGGCCGGACGCACCGGTCCCGTCTTGTGTTCACGCCGCGGCTCCGTTGTGCCGGCAAGCAAATTGATCTGGAACAAGGTGCCCCGCGGCCACTGCCCCTAGGGTCTGCCCAGTCAAAGGGAGAGGAGGCCCCGAGATGCACGACGATATTGATGCCCGCATCCGGTTCGACGACGTCCGCCAGGTGATGGAGGTCGATTTCTCCGGCTTCGACTTCGACAACTCGGCCACGGTGAACCGCTTCTACGACCGGATCGAGGCCCGCATCGCGGACACCGGCGAAGAGCTGTGGTTCTTCCTGATCAATCTCAACGGAACACGCATCGACAGCACGGCCTGGGTAGCCTACGCCCGTCGCGGTCGGGCGCTGAACATGGCACACTCGATGGGATCGGTGCGCTTCGACGCCTCGCCGGAGACCGCCGCCCAGATCGAACGCGCCGCACGGACCGAGGCCTTTGATCCCAACCTGTTCACCAACCGCGCCGATGCGCTGATCCGGCTCGGCCAGATGCCTTCCCGCCGCCGCGCCCATGTGCAGCACGATCCGAACTACACTCCGCAGGATTTCTTTCACCGGATCGCCTTCGACGAGGAAGCCGGCATCATGGAGGTGGATTTTTCCTGGTTCACCTTCAATCATTCCCGCGACGTCAACGATTTCTACGACCACATCGAAAGCCGCATCGCCGACAGCGGGCGTGACAGGTGGTTCTTCCTGATCAACTACGAGGGCACGCAGATCCTGCCCGCCGCCTGGGTGCAATACGCGCACCGGGGCAAGAAGCTGAACCTGGATCATTCGCTGGGGACGGTGCGCTATGCGCCGGGCTCCGAGACTGAGGCCGACATCCGGCTGCGCGCCGAAAGCCAGGACTTTCGTCCCAACATCCGCAACACGCGCGCCGAGGCGCTGGCCCGGATCGAGGACATGCGCGCGAAACATGGCTATCGATCCGCCCGGCCCACGACGCAGGACGCCGTGGCTTCGCAGGGGCGCGGGTAGTGTTTCCCTCGCCCAGCGTTCCGGTATGCCGCATCCCGTGCCATCACGTCACTCGACCGGCCAGGAAAAGGGTTCCAGGACATTGACCACATAGGTCACCATCAGTTCGATATCGCTGTCGCCCAGGTTGCGCAGCGGGCCATGTGCATCCCCCGCGGACACAAAGATCACGGTCCCCTCGGCCAGCACCTGTTCGGCGCCGTCCGGCCCCTCGATGCGCCCGCCGCGCAGAACGACCGCATGCATGTCGCCGGGATGGGCATGGCGCCCGACTGTGCCGTCCGGCTTGATCGTCACTTGGCTGATGACCACCTTCATGTCCGGCGCGTCCGAGAGCGGTTGTTCCGACAGCACCTCATGCACCACCAGGTCGCTGGCCTGCACGGGCGTCGCGCCCAGTAGCGCCGCAGAGGCCAGCATGGCAGCGCCGGCAAGCGCAAGACAGGTCGGGGCAGAACGGATCATGTCATCACTCCTCTGGATGGACCGGCCTTCGCGCCGGCAATCGGTGCCGTGACGGCAGCGGCTCAGGCCAGCCACCGCTTGCGGCGCCGGTAGGACCGCACATCGCGGAAGGATTTGCGCCCTTCGTCCGACATCCCCAGGTAGAATTCCTTGACGTCGGGGTTTTCCCGCAGCTCGGCGGCAGGGCCATCCATCACGACGCGCCCGTTTTCCAGGATATAGCCGGAATGGGCGTATTTCAGCGCCACGTTGGTGTTCTGCTCGGCCAGCAGGAAACTTACGCCCTCGTTCTCGTTCACCGATTTCACGATCTCGAAGATCTGTTCCACCAGCTGCGGCGCCAGCCCCATGCTGGGTTCATCCAGCAGGATCGTTTCAGGCCGCGACATCAGCGCCCGCCCGATCGCCGTCATCTGTTGTTCCCCGCCGGAGGTATAGCCAGCCTGGCTGCGGCGCCGTTCCTTGAGCCGGGGGAAATAGGAATAGACCATCTCCAGATCCGCCTCGACGGCCGCCTTGCCGTCCTTGCGAGTATAGGCACCCGTCATCAGGTTTTCTTCGACGGTCAGGTGCTCGAAACAATGGCGGCCTTCCATCACCTGGATCACACCGCGTTTCACCAGCGCCGCCGGGTCAAGGTCCTGCACCCGCTCGCCCTTGTAGACGATGGAGCCCTTGGTCACCTCGCCGCGTTCCGAGTGCAGAAGATTGGAAATCGCCTTCAGCGTCGTGGTCTTGCCCGCGCCGTTGCCGCCCAGAAGCGCGGTGATCCCGCCCTTGTTCACGGTCAGGCTGACGCCCTTCAGCACGAGGATCACGTGGTTGTAGATCACCTCGATGTTGTTGACCTCGAGCAGGGCCTCGTCCGTCCGTCCCGCATCCAGCATCGTCTCACCTCGCGCTTTGGGTCGGCCCGGTGCCGCCCCTGCTGCTTCTTCTCTCTGAAAATATTCGAAAATCGGCCCCGGCGAGGCGGGTGCTCCGCCGGGGCCTGTCGCGATCACATCGCGTCACAGCCTTCGTTCACCGGCCAGGGAGCGTTGGCATCGGCGTATTCCTTCGCCTTTTCCTCTGCCAGCGCCTGGTAGCCTGCCACGTTCGGCGTCAGCAGATCCGAGACCTTGACGAACTTCTCGCCGTCCCATTCCAGCATCCAGCCGCCCGAATGGCCGGTGTGGTTGGCACAGGAGGTCTTGAAGGGCGGCACCATGCCGTCCAGTCCCAGTTCTGCGATGCGCTCTTCGGTCATGTCGATGTGTTCAAGACCCCAGCGCAGCTGTTCCGCGTTGATCTCGGCGGTGCCATACTCGGCCTGAGCCGCGCGGATCCCCTCGGCCAGGATCGCCGAGATCACGATACCGCGCGAGTAGAACACGCCTTTCATCTCGGTCTCGTCGGTCTTGGACATGCCCTTGTCGATGACCATCGACTGGATGTCCTTCATGACCGGCGCATCCATGTTCGGGAAGGACCAGCTGATCGACTTGTAGCCCTTGGCGTCCGCGCCGGCGATAGCAAGATCGGCATCATGACCGGACCACCAGACACCCAGGAAGTTCTCCATCGGGAATTTGGTCTTCACCGCTTCTGTGATGGCGCCGGCGTTCATCGCGCCCCAGCCCCACATCACGACATAGTCGGGACGCATGCGCCGGATCTGCAGCCACTGGGCCGACTGGTTCTGCATTTCCTTCAGGCCGACCGGGATCGGGCTCAGCTCAAAGCCCTTTTCCGCGGCCAGTTGCTCCAGCACCGGGATCGGCTCCTTGCCGTAGGGGTGATCGAGATGCAGGAAGGCAATTTTCTTGCCGTTCAGGCTGCCCTGGCTTTCCAGATACTGGATGATCATGTCGGCGGCATCCCAGTAGCCCGCCGGCGTGTTGAACGCCCACTGGAAGGTCTTGCCGTCCATCATCGGGCTGAAGCCATAGCCCGGCGCCAGGATCGGGATCGCGTCGACGTTGGTCTTGGGCAGCACCTGCAGGGTGATCCCGGTCGACCAGGGCTGGGTCACGATAGCCTTGCCCTTGGTCTTTTCATAGCATTCCACACCCTTTTCCGTGGAATAGCCGGTTTCGCATTCCTCGAAGTCGATCTTGGCCCCGCCGATACCGCCATCGCGTTCGTTCAGCAGGGTCATGTAGTCGGCCTGCCCGTTCATCAGCGGGATGCCCGTCGCGGCAAAGGGGCCGGTCCGGTAGGCTAGGTTCGGGGCATACAGCTCCTGCGCCATCGAGGCCCCGGCGGTTGCCGCCGCCAGCGCGCCCGCAAGGGCCAGTCTGGTAAAGTGTTTCATGTCTTTCCTCCCTTGGAATGTCTCATTGGGTATTGCGTCTTGGTCTTCTTCTTGGGCCGCAGAACGCGACCGTAGGATGGGTGCTTTGCACCCATCTCAATAGGGGAACGGCCAGAGGATCAGTTTCTCCCGCAGCAGCCGCCAAAGCTGCGCCAGGCCGTGCGGCTCGACGATCAGAAAGAACACGATCAGCCCGCCCACGATCATGAAGTTCAGGTGTTCCACCATCGAGGACGACAGCGGGATGCCAAGCGCCTCGGGCACCAGGTTCAGCACCACCGGCAGCCCGACGATCAGGATCGCGCCCAGGTAGTTGCCCAGGATCGACCCCAGCCCGCCGATGATCGCAATGAACAGGATCCGGAATGACAGCGGAATGTCGAAAAGGTTGGGTTCCGCCGCGCCGCGCCACATGAAGACGAACAGCGCCCCCGCCACGCCCACAATGTAGGACGAGATCGCAAAGGCCGTCAGCTTGGATTTCATCAGGTTGATGCCGATCAGCTCGGCGGCGATGTCCATGTCCCGCGTCGCCTTCCACGTCCGGCCAAGATTGCCGCGCGTGAGGTTGATGCAGACCCAGGTCAGCAGGCAGACGATGAACAGCACCAGGTAATACTGGACAATCGAATCCGCCTGCGGGCCGGACACATACAGCCCGAAGATGTCGAGGTTCGGCACCTGGATCGCGCCCGAGGCGTTATAGTTGTAGAGCCAGGCCCATTTCTCGAACAGCCAGACCAGGAAGAACTGCGCTGCCAGCGTCGCGATCGCCAGGTAGAACCCCTTGATCCGCAGGCTGGGGATGCCGAAGGCCACGCCGACGCCCGCGCTGAAGACCCCCGACAGCAGGATCGCGATGATCGGGTTCATCCACGGCATGATGGTGATCATCTTGTAGCAGGCATAGGCGCCCACCCCCATGAAGGCCGCCGTGCCCAGAGACAGCTGGCCGGCATAGCCCGTGAGGATGTTCAGCCCCAGCGCGGCAAGCGAATAGATCAGGATCGGGATCAGCAACGTCTGAAAGGTGAACTCGCTGGCCGTCAGCGGAAAGATCACCCAGGCCAGCACCATGATGAAGCCCAGCAGGAAGGCGTCCTGCTTGACCGGGAAAAGCGCCTGGTCTGCCTCGTAACTCGTCTTGAACTGCCCAGCGGTGCGATACAGCATCGCCGTCCTCCCCTTGTCTCGTCGCGGTTCAGCCCGCGGCTTCTCCGATGTAGCCGCCGGGACGGACAGGCCGTCCCCGCAGGCAGAAATTCAACAGCGCGATCAGCGCCGGCAGCGGCACGAACAGGAAACCGGCCACCGATCCGATCTGGATCCAGCTCAGGTCCTGCCCCGGGTGATCCGCCTGCTGCATCCGCACCAGTCCGATCACCGCCCAGTTCACCGCCGCCCAGAACAGCGAGGCCAGCAGCAGCGTGGCCCAGGCCTGCCAGCGCGGCGGCGCGGTCTCTCCGATGTCCTGTTCGGCCGCACGGACCCGGCTCAGCACCGACAGGCAGACCCAGGGCACCGGAACGGTCACGACCAGCACGACGATCCCCAAGAGGAATTCCGGCCCACCGCCCAGCATCGCGAAGAGAAAGAGCCCCAGCACCACGGCGGCGAGTCCGGTCACCCCGGCAGAGACAAGCCCCGCCGTCAGCCAACCGTCCTTGCCTGCCGCAGCCTCCGTCATGGCTCAGCCTTCCTCCCGGTCATCCTGCTGGCGGCGCCTTGGAACGGACCCCAGTCCGGCCAGACGTGCCATCATGTTCAGCGTCAGCGCGGCACCGGACAGGCCCACCGCCAGCGCGCCATGCATCCCTGCCGAGACCATCCCCGTCATGGCGTTGGTCATCTTGACCATGTCGTCGCTTTCGCCCAGCCCGTTGGCACCGCGCGCCAGATCGGCAATCCCCGGATCGGGGCGCTGCACGGGGCGCGCGACCTGCCGTCTCTCCCGAGGCGTGCTCATCTTCTCAGCCCTCCAGCCCTTCGTCCGCCTCGTAGCGCGCCCGGCTTGCCGCCGGTTTCGCATAGCCGGTCGCCTCGGAATGGCGCACCAGCCAGAAATAGGCCCAGAGCCCCACCGCGGCACCCGCCGCCGCCAGCAGCAGCGCGATGGTCATGCGTCCCCCCGCCTCCGGGTTTCCGGTCAGGGCAAGGTAGCCGAAGGACCAGAACCCGGCCCAGGCGATCACGTTCAGAATGGCTATCAGCTTCGACATTTCCGCCCCTCCTCCGGGCGTCGGGTGGACCAGCGCCACCCGCTCCTCCGACCTTGTCCGATCCGGGCAGACCCGGACCGCCCTAGACCCTTTCGATGATACGTTCCCCGAACAGGCCCTGCGGGCGGAACAGCA
>NZ_JARAMO010000312.1:0-43437 GCF_028807275.1 Mameliella sp. AT18 | reverse complement strand
GGCTGGTTCGGCTTCAACGGCGGCTCGCAACTGGCGGCGGACGGCGGCGCGGCGATGGCGCTGACGGTCACCCATCTGAGTGCGGCAGCGGCCTCGCTGACCTGGGCGCTCTGGGAAAAGGTGAAGTTCGGCAAGGCCTCGATGGTGGGCATGGTGACGGGGACGATCGCGGGGCTGGCCTCGATCACCCCGGCGTCGGGCTTTGTCGGCCCGGTGCAGGCGCTGATCATCGGCGCGGTGGCGGGTATCCTCTGCCAGGAGGCGGTCAACCTGATCCGCAACAAGCTGCGGATCGACGACACGCTGGACGTCTTCGCCGTGCACGGTGTCGGCGGGATTTTCGGCACGGTGATGATCGCGGTCTTTGGCCTGGGGTCCTGGGCGGCGCAGCTGGGGTCGCTGGTCGTTGTCGGGGTCTTTACCACGGTCGTGACGGTGGTGCTGATCTACCTGGTCAAGGCGGTTGTGCCGCTGCGGGTCGACGAGGAAAGCGAGGTCAACGGGCTGGACATCTCGGTGCATGGCGAACGGGCCTACGACCACGCCAGCTGAGGCGGCTGACCTGTGACGACGAACGGGCCCCGGCGGGGCCCGTTTTCCTTTGGGGAAAGGTCCAGGGGCAGGCCCGGGACGGGGTCACGCCTGGGCCAGCAACCCGCAGAAACCGGCGCGGTCGCCACGATCCACGGCCTGCCAGAGCGCCTGGGCGCGGGTTTCTCCGACAAGGGCCGCGGCCTTGGCGTGCAGCCGGGCGCGGCGTGTGTCCAGCGTCATCGGGCTTTCGAGATCGAAACTGGCCATCCGCCCCTCTTTGGGTCCGTCCAGCGTGACCAGCGCCTCGGTCTCTTTCAACTCGTCCTTGCCCACCACCTCGACCCGGTCACGCAGGGCGATCACCGCCGGATCGGCGCAGAGTGCGTCGCTATAGGTCTCCAGCGCGGCGGTGTCATGACCCAGGAGCGCCAGCGCGACGGCGGTGCGATAGCTGAACTTGGCGCCAAGCCCCGTGGTCGGCGCGGGCAAATTGCAGACGGTGAGCCAGCGCGGATGGGTGAAAACCGTGATCCCGGTGATCTGCGCCGGGTCCAGATCGGGCATCGTGGCCAGCGCCTCGAGCGTGGCGTGCAGCCCGTGACAGCAGGCGTGGAACTTGTGGCTGAGGCTTTCCAGCAGCGCGCCCGACGGCTGGTCCGTGCTGCCGTCGCAGAGGTGGGTCTGGACAAAACCGTTGGTACAGTCGAGCGCGTCCGGGTTGGAAATGAAACCGCGCGCGGCAAGAAAGGCCGCCTCTACCCCGTTGGCGGCGGCGATGCCGGCGTTGAAGGGTTTGCCCATCGTGCCGAACTGCGACTTGAGGCCGGAGGCGCGGGTGGCGGTCAGACCAAGCGCATGCAGGCATTGATCCCCGGTCAGGTCCATCAGTTCGGCGGCAGCGAGGCAGGCACCGAAGGCCCCGGCGGTCGCGGTCTGGTGATAGCCCGCCTGGTAGTGCGACCGGCCAAAGCGCAGGCCGAACCGGACAGAGGCCTCTGCCCCCAGGCGCGCGGCGGCGAGGATCTGTTGCAAGGGTTTGTCGAGCCTCTCGCCCACCGCAAGCGCCGCCGGCAGAACGGCCACGGAGGGGTGCCCGATATGGGCGAAATGCGTGTCATCATAATCCAGCGCGTGCGAGGCGGCGCCATTGACCAGCGCCGCGGTCCGCATCGGCGCCCGTCCACCGCCGAAAAGCGTGGCCTGCGGCGTGCCGCCCTCGTCCTCGGCCAGGGCGCGGGTCAGTTGCGACACCGGCTCTCCCTGCCCCGCGATGCCGCAGGCGGCCCAGTCGAGCGCGGAAAGCGCCATGATGGCGCGCGCGGTCTCGGTGTCGGCGGCGCGGGCGGCCTCGATGATCGGGGTGAAAGGGGATGTCATGGGGCGCCTCCGGCTGTGGTCCGCGGCGCAGACTAGCCAGATGCCCGGCGAGGTAAAGTCACTCTGCCCCGTCGGGTCCGGTGACGCTGCGGGCGGCGGCATAGGCCGGGGCGGCCCGTTGCAGGGCGGAACACGCTGGCGCCGGCCCGCCGGGCAGGCCCTGCGGGGGTGCCGGGCCGTTCAGGGCCGCCTGTTCGGGAGTCTGTTCGGGAGTCTGATCGGGTGCCTGGCCGGGCGCCTGTTCGGACGGCGGGTCACGGCGGCGCCGGTCGCCCTGCCCGCCCCTGCCCTGGCGGTCCTCGGGGCGCCGGTCCAGCCCGTTGATCGCCGCCGCCGCAAGCCTGCCGGTCTGGCTGGTCGAGACGACGGGCGGCGGGGCGGGAACGGGCAGCTGTGCAGAGGGTGGCAGGACCGCGCCCGTGGCCATCGGCGCCCCGGCGCCATTGGGCGCGGCCCCTGAGGGCGCGCCCTGGGCGGCGGATTGCGGCGCCTGTCCGGGCGGCACCTTTTGCGCCGCGTTCCTGGCCGCCTGCGGCAGGCCGATCAGCTGTACCAACGGCAGTTTCAGCGCGGCAATGTTGAAGACGGCGGGCATGAGCGGCTCCGAAACAGAGGTAACGGCCTGTTCGGAGATACGCCGGAAATCGGGCGAATTGGGGGCGAAGGCCCCCGGCAAGGGGGGATTCGCGAAAGCTGGTTAACGGCGCGCAGGTGGCGCCGGGGCCCGTGCCAAGCCCCCACCCATGTCACCCATACAGCTCTGCGGCGCGGCGTTCGAAGGCCCGCACGATGCGCTGCATGGCATCGTAGAAGAACATGCCCGCCGCCCCCTGCAGGATGCGGTTGCGGAACTCGAAGTCGACGAAGAAGGAGATCTCGCAGCCGCCCTCGACATCCTTGAACCCCCATTTCGACACCATGTGGTGAAAGGGGCCGTCGAGGTATTCCGTGTCGATGCGCATGTCGGCGGGCCAGAGCGTGACGCGGCTGCCGAACTTTTCCCGGAAGACCTTGAACGAGATCACAAGGTCGGCAAGCATCACCTCGTGGTCGCCCATCTCCTGGCGCGAACGGATGCGCGCCGCGGCCGTCCAGGGCAGGAATTTCGGGTAGGAGGCCACGTCCCCCACCAGGTCATACATCTGCTGGGCGCTATAGGGCAGCTTGCGGGTTTCTGAGTGGGTCGGCATGTCGCTCTTTTCGGGACTGAACAATGCGGCGGGATTTCGTATTGTCGGGCGGGAATTTCAAGGGAAAGCCATGACAAAGCGTCCTTATGTCGTAGACGAGATGATCTCGGCCAAATCCATCGCCGCGCGGATCGAGGCCCTGGCACAGGAGATCGACCGCGAGTTCGCCGACACCGACAAGTTGGTGGTGGTGGGCCTGTTGCGCGGCAGCTTCGTCTTCATCGCCGATCTCGTGCGCGAATTGCACCTGCCGGTGGAGGTCGATTTCCTCGAGGCCTCGTCCTACGGAGACGGCATGGAAAGCAGCCGCGAGGTGCGTATCCTCAAGGACCTGCGGTCGGGGATCGAGGGACGCGACGTGCTGGTGGTCGAGGACATCATCGACACCGGCTTTACCATGAGCCATGTCCTGCACATGCTGAGCGGGCGCGAGCCGCGCAAGCTGAAGGTCATCGCGTTGCTGGACAAGCCCACGCGGCGCGAGGTGGAGATCAAGGCCGACTGGACCGGCTTCGAGATCCCGGACGAATTCGTCGTGGGCTACGGCATCGATTTTGCGCAGCGCAACCGCAACCTGCCCTATATCGGCAAGGTCCGTTTTACCGACTGAGCACTGGGGTGCCTGACCGGCTGCCTAAGATGCATCGAAAGGGCATTTTTGTCCGCCGCGGGTTTGGTGTCAGGCTGCGCCCGGGGGGATTGGCATCATGGCGGTCATCACGGTCACATCGCTTGGGGACGTCACGGCAGACGACGGGCTGACCACGCTGCGCGAGGCGGTCGAACAGGCGGCCTCGGGCGACACGGTGGTTTTCGACGCCGCTCTTGCCGGCGGGCGCGTGGAGCTGACGCAGGGCCGGATCGGCATCGAGAAGGACCTGACCATCGACGGCGATGTCCTGGGGGCCGACCGGCGTGCCGACATCACGCTGGATGCCAATGGAGTCGACCAGATCTTTGCGGTCCGGGGCGTGTCCAGCCTGACGTTGAACGCGCTGGTACTGACCGGTGGATCGGTCGGCGGCGGCGGGGCGGTCTATATCGCGGGCGACGCGACGCTGATCGTGGAGGCCTGTACCTTCACCGGCAACGCGGCCCCGAACGGCCCGGGCGGCGCGATCTGGAACAACGGCACGTTGACGATCACCGACAGCACGTTTGCCTACAACCATGCCTTCGGCAAGGGTGGCGCGGTCTTCAGCCAGGGGGTCATGACGGCGACGAACACGACCTTCACCAACAACACGGTTATTGCGGGCTATCCCGGCGAAGGCGGCGCGATCAGCGCCAGCGGCAATGCCAGCACCCAGTTGACGCTGATCGACTGCACGGTGACCGACAATGTCGCGGCGGGTACCGGCGCCACGGGCGGCGGCATTTTCCAGCAATTCGGGTCGATGGCGCTGACCAATACCATCGTCAGCGGGAACACGGCGGATATCGGCCCCAACGTGACCGGCGATTTCACCGACAACGGCGGCAACGTGATCGACGGCGACCGGGCGCTGATCTTCGGCACCAACACGCTGGCCTACAACGGCGGGCCGGTCGCGACCGTGGCGCTGGTCGACAGCGCCACCAACCCGGCGCTGGACGTGGGCGTCTCGGCCCTGGCGGACGCGCGGGGCAAGCCGCTTTACGATGTGCCGGGCGTGGGCAATGACGGCAGCGCCTTTGCCGATGCGGGCGCCTACGAAGTGCAATGCTTTGCCGGTGGAACGCGGATCGCCGTACCCGGAGGAACGCTGCCGGTCGCAGAGCTGCGGACCGGCGACATGGTCGACACCGCCGACGGCATCCCCGTGCCCGTGCTGTGGATCGGACGGCAGAGCGGCCCGCCGCGCGCGTTGCAGGCGGTGCGCATCGGTGCCGGGGCGCTGGGGCGGGGCCTGCCCCTGCGCGACCTCGTGGTGACCGGCGATCACGGCCTGGTGCTGGACGGCACGGTGGTCAACGCCGCGGCACTGGTGGATGGCGCGGGCATCCGCTGGATCCCGGCGCGCGACCTCCCCGCCCGGATGACATGGTATCACGTCGAAACCGAGGCCCATTCGGTGATCCTGGCCGAGGGTGCCCCGGTCGAGACCTTCATCGACTTTCGCGGCCGCCGCGCCTTCGACAATTTTGACGAATACCTTGCGCTATACGGCGCCGAGCGGATCATCCGCGAGATGCCCCTGCCCCGGATTTCGGCCCGCAGGCTGCGGGCGCAGGGATGCCGGGCACAGGACGCCTGAGGCTCAACGCGCCTTGAGGCTCTCGGCAAAGGCCCGCGCCGTGGCGCGCCGGGTCTCGTCGAACCCCTCGGCGATCTCCTCGCAGTCGGCGGCGGCATCCCCCTCTTCCAGGCTGTGCCCCCAGTCGAGGCCCAGCAGGCAATAGCCGTAGCCCTTGACCGGATCGTGCCAGAATCCCTCGTAGTCCTCCCAGGCGACGAACAGGCCCAGTTCGAAGGCCGCCTTGGCCACGCCCTTTTCTACGCCCATGCGATAGAGAAGGTAGGATTTCAGCAGGTCCTGCGCGATGCCGTCGTTGCCCTCGTACAGCCAGGCGAGGTCGGGAATCGATTTCGTGTCGCCCGCCGCCACCGCGCGTTCCAGGTAGAGGCGGCTGAGGTCCACATCCCGCGCCACGCCATTGCCGTGGTAATAGGCATAGCCGACCTCGCGCAGCCCGTTGAAGGTGCCGGCATCCGCCCCCTTGCGGTACATCTCCAGCGCCATGACCTTGTCCGCCTCGACGCCGCGACCGTGGAAATACATGTCACCCAGCAGGTTCCAGCCCTGCGGATAGTCCAGCGCGATTGCCTCTTCGGCCAGGGCGCGGGTCTTGTCATAGTCGATGCCGAATCCGTCGTGATCGTTCTGCCAGAACAACGCCATGTTGAAATGTGCCCGGGCAAATCCCTGTTCGGCGGCACGCCGGTACCAGTCCAGCCCGGCCGCCGGATCATAGGCCAGCCCCCTGCTGCCGTCCTTTTCGGTCAGGCTGGCGCCCAGGATGTTCTGCGCCACCGGGTCGCCCGCCTCTGCCGCGGCGCGCACGGTATCCCAGATCCCCTCGTAGCGCCCGTTCAGCCAGGCGTCGCGCGCTTCGGCCAGGGCTGGAGAAATTTCCCGGTCAAGGGCGCCCTGGGCGGATGCGGCCAGCGGCCAGAGCGCGATCAGCGCGGCAAGGAAACGGGACATGGCAAAGGACTCCGTGAAAAAAGACGTTATCTGCAGCAAGGATAGTCAGGCGGTTGTCCGCCGGTCAAACGCCAAGGATGCTGCGCGAGCTTGCAGATCACACCTGCGCGAGAGCACATGGTATCCGGCAGGCAAGAATGTGATTGTCACATTGGCCTGCGATATTATGCTGCAGGTATTCAACACAGGGAGATACCCATGAAAACTCCATTTGCCGCACTGGCGCTTCTGGCCGTTCTAGGCACCCCCGCCCTCGCACAGGACCTTCCGCAGCCGGTCAAGGCACGCCAGGGCCAGTTCAACATCATGGCGCTGAACCTGGGCGTCCTGGGGGGAATGGCGCGCGGCACGGTCGAGTATGACGCCGAGGCGGCACAGGCCGCAGCCGATTCGCTGGTGGCCGTGTCGTCGCTGTCGCAGGGCGCCATGTGGCCGGACGGCACCGACGACGGATCGATCGCCGGCACCCGCGCCAAGGCCGACATCTGGGGCAACATGGACGACTTCGCGTCCAAGTGGGCCGACTTCGGCGAAGCCGCCACCGCGATGGCAGCCGCCGCCGGCACTGGCCGCGATGCACTGGGCCCGAACATGGGCGCGCTCGGCAATGCCTGCAAGGCCTGCCACGACACCTATCGCGCGCCCGAGTAAGCCGCGGTGCGCAGCTTTCTGAAACTTCTGGTCCTGGCGGCGATTGTCGGCGCCGGGATCGGCCTGTGGGTGACAGCCCCCAACCGCGTGGACGCGGCCCGTTTCGACGGGCTGACCGGCGATGCCGCGCGCGGCGAGACGGTGTTCACCGCGGCGGGCTGTGCCTCGTGCCACCATGCCAAGGGGTCCGAGGACAAGCTGCTGCTGACTGGCGGAATGGAATTCGTGTCGGATTTCGGGACCTTCTATGCCCCAAACATCTCGCCCCATCCCGAGGCGGGCATCGGCGGCTGGAGCTTCGAGGATTTCGCCAACGCGGTGACGCGCGGCGTGTCCCCGGAAGGTCAGCACTATTACCCTGCCTTCCCCTATACCGCCTACACCAAGATGCAGGACCAGGACCTGAGCGATCTCTGGGCCTACATGCAGACACTGGACCCCAGCGACGTGGCCAGCAAGCCGCATGACGTGGGTTTTCCCTTCAACATCCGCCGCTCCGTCGGCGGCTGGAAGTTCCTCTTCATGTCGGATGACTACGTGATCGAGGCCGCGGACAACGAGCGTGGCCGCTATCTCGTGGAAACGCTGGCCCACTGTGCCGAATGCCACACCCCGCGCAACCCGCTGGGGGCGCTGGACAAGGCCCGGTGGATGGGCGGCGCGCCGAACCCCTCGGGGAGCGGTACGATCCCCGCGCTGACACCGGACAAGCTGGACTGGTCCGCAGCCGACGTGGCCTATTACCTCGAATCGGGCTTCACCCCGAGTTTCGACGCGGTGGGGGGCCACATGGCCGAGGTGGTCGAAAACTTCGCCGCTCTTCCGGCAGAAGACCGCGAGGCGGTGGCCGCCTACATCAAGGCCCTGCCGCCCCTGGACGAATGACCCCGGTCAATTGATCCCGGGCTGAACCCGCGCGCCGGGTTCAGCCGCCTTCCCCGCCTTCCCCAAACGCATCAGCCACCGCGCCGCGGGGATGCAGCTATTGTGCTTGGGGCGGGTGCGCCGGCCTGTCAGGGGGCGAAACAGGCGAGGGAGGGAACCGGGGAGAAAGCCGGCTTTCGCTTTGGTGAGTCCCGAGCCGAGCGACACCTGCCAAATGGCGTGCAAAGAAACGAAAGCGTCAGGCATCCAAGGTCGGATTCAGCCTGCGGCAGCAGGCCTTTGGATCACGCCCCGGTCGCGCCCTGTGCCTCAGTTGGCGAGGCGCGCCTCGCGGGCCGCGCGCAGCCGCGCGAAATCGTCCCCGGCATGATAAGAGGAGCGCGTCAGCGGTGTCGCGGACACCATGAGGAAGCCCTTGCCATAGGCGGCTTTCTCGTAGTTGGCGAATTCCTCGGGGGTCACGAAACGGTCGACGCGGTGGTGTTTGGGCGTGGGCTGCAGGTATTGGCCGATGGTCAGGAAATCCACGTCCGCCGCGCGCATGTCATCCATGATCTGCGTGACCGCCTGCCGGTCCTCGCCCAGGCCCACCATGATGCCCGACTTGGTAAAGATTGACGGGTCGATCTCCTTGACCCGCTGCAACAGGCGCAAGCTGTGGAAATAGCGCGCGCCGGGACGCACGGTCGGATAAAGGCCGGGCACGGTTTCCAGGTTGTGGTTGAAAACGTCGGGGCGCGCGGCCACCACGATCTCGAGCGCCTCTGGGCCGCATTTCAGGAAATCCGGCGTCAGGATCTCGATCGTTGTGCCGGGGGCCCGGTGGCGCACGGCGCGGATCGTCTGGGCAAAATGCTCGGCCCCGCCATCGTCCAGGTCGTCGCGGTCGACCGAGGTGATAACGACGTGGTTCAGGCCCAGTTTCTGCACCGCATCCGCCACGCGGCCCGGCTCGAACACGTCGAGGTCATCGGGCCGCCCGGTGGCGACGTTGCAGAAGGTGCAGCCGCGGGTGCAGATCTCTCCCATGATCATCATGGTGGCGTGGCCCTGGTTCCAGCATTCGCCCGCGTTGGGACAGCCTGCCTCTTCGCAGACGGTGACCAGGTTGTGCTCGCGCATGATCCGGCGCGTCTCGGCATAGCCTTTGCCGCCGGGCGCCTTGACCCGGATCCACTCCGGTTTCTTCGGCTGCGCATTGTCCGGGCGATGTGCCTTCTCCGGGTGGCGTTCGGCGGGCATTTTGAGATCGCGCACGGAAATTTCCCCTCATGTGGCAAGGACCTTACCCTTACTACCGTAATGCAGGGGGCGTTTCCAGAGTACCCGGCCGCAGTCCCTGCGGCCTATCCCCGATGTTAACGATTTCCCCCTGCACCTTTCCCCGGTGTTTCAAAAGCTTAGGCCCCGGAGCGGCGTGATGCCGCCCCGGGGCCATGCAAGAGGTGTCTGTCGGGGTTGCCCTGGGGGCAGAGCTTGCGTCAGCGGATCAGGTCACCGCCCCCCTTGCTGCGCTCCTCGTAGTGGCGGCGCAGACGCTGCAGCGCGATGCGCAGCACGATCTTGCCCGACCGGGCCGACCAGCCCAGCCGTTTTTCCGTGGTCTCCAGCCCTTCGAGATAGCAGCAGCAGCGCAGCGCCACGTCCCCAAGGCCGGGGCCCAGGTCGCGCAGCGCCGCCTGCAGGCGGGCCTGCGCGGCTGCGGAGCCGCTGTCCTCCTGCCCGCCGGGGGCCGTGACAACACCGGCGGTCAGGAACTGGTCCCAGTTCTGCGCCGTGCGCGGCCCCATCTGGGCCAGCTCGAAATCCTCGCGCAGACGTTCGCCCGCGGCGATGAGTTCGTCGGACAGGAAGGGTTCGCCATCCTTGCTCCGGCGCCGCCCCAGGGCGGTCAGCGGGCTTTCGGCTAGCATGTAGCGCCCCTTGCGGGCCCGCGGATCGCGCTCGACCTCGTCCAGCGCGGCCTCGGCGTCGCGCCCGGTCTCGAACCCGGCCTGGGCCTCGGCAAAGCCGCGAACACGGCTTTCCTGTTCGGCGACAAGGCGGTTGAGCGCCGCGCGCCCCGCCGAGGTGATGCGATAGCGAGAGATCCGCCCCGGCGCATCGCAGCCGATCCAGTCCTTGAGCGCCATCGCCTGGGCAACGGCAACATCCACCACGGCGGTGCGCGTGCTGCCGCCATCGCCGGTGTCGCGCACGACCACGGCCTTGTCCATCTCGACCGCAACGGCCAGCACTGCGCCGCTTTCGCACAATCGGCGCAGCACGCGCCGTGCCTCGCGGGCGAGCGTGGCCTCGTCCGGCGGCGTGGGTGTCATGGCAGCGTTCATCGGGTCCGTGTCCTTTCTGGTCTCTTGTGCCGGATCCGTTTCCCCGGCAGCCCCCAGGTTGCACAAAGCCGCATCAACCAAAGGATCGTCCCTGCGGGTCTCGATCCTGCGCACCTGTCGCAGGACGGTCGACGCGTGGCACCCAGCTTGCCGCGCGAGTTCCCGGATCGAGCACCCCTGTTCGGTATGCGCAAGGTAGACGCGCGCCGCATCGGGCACCCAGTTCGGCAGATGATCCGCCGGGATGTCGAGCCGCGCGTCACGCATGGGCGCATACTGAAAAAGGGGTAATTTCCACAGACTTATCCCCAGTGGCAACTTGAGCAACCTAAACGTGTGTTCCTTACTGGACAGTTAACAGAACACCGCAAAAGTGATTGTTTATAAGAAAGTTAAACTAGTTCTGAACTCTGCGTTCGGACCGTACGCCCCGCACGCAACACTCGCCAAAGCTGTGCATAGTCAGCCGGTATTCGCATGACGCGAACTGCATGGAGCGAGACGATGAAAGACATTCTTGGTTTGCTGAACGACCTGCGCCGCCCGCGGCTGCTGATCCGCGCGGCGCGCATCGGGGCGCAGGACTATCGGCGCAATCCCCACCTCAACCGTCTGCTGGGATATGGCGCCCTGCCCCGCCCCGGCGCCGCGCTGATGCGGCTGGTCGAGATCGAGGCGGAACTGAACGAGCGGCGCCATGCCGATGACGCCGCCTATTCGGTCAGCCGCCATGTCGAGGTGCTGACCGCGATGATGGGCGAGGCCCGTATCCTGCGCGAGGCGGCCTACTGAGGCCGCCCGCAATCTTTCAGCCCGACCCTCAGGAGAATGCGTCGGGCATCGAGGCCTTGCGCTCTGCCACGTAGGCGTTGAGCGCCTCGTTGATCGAGGGATCGAGCATCGGCTGCTGGTAGGTATCCAGAAGCTTCTGCACACGGGCGGTCGCAAGGGCGACGGTGTCGCGGGCGCCTTCTTCGGACCAGGTTTCGTAGGGTTTGTAGTCGAAGACCTCGGAGCGCCAGAAGGCGGTCTTGAAGTTGGCCTGCGTATGAGCGCAGCCCAGGTAGTGACCGCCCGGACCGACCTCGCGGATCGCATCCATCGCCAGCGTGTCCTCGTTCACCGTCACACCCTGCGCCATCTTGTGCAGCGTGCCCAGCTGGTCGGCATCCATCACGAACTTCTCGAACGAGGCGACTAGCCCGCCTTCGAGCCAGCCGCAGGAATGCAGCATGAAGTTCACGCCGGACAAGAGGCCCATGTTCAGCGAATTCGCCGTCTCGTAGGCGGCCTGTGCATCGGGCAGTTTCGAGCCGCAGAACGACCCGGCCGACCGGAACGGCAGCCCCAGGCGCCGCGCCAGCTGCCCGGCGCCATAAGTGACCTGCGACGCTTCCGGCGTGCCGAAGGTCGGCGCGCCCGAGTTCATGTCGATGGAAGTCACGAAGGCGCCCATGATGACCGGCGCGCCCGGACGTACCAGCTGCGAATAGGCCACGCCCGCCAGCGTTTCTGCCAGCACCTGCACCAGCGTGCCCGCGACCGAAACCGGCGCCATCGCACCACCCACGATGAACGGAGAGATGATGCAAGCCTGGTTGTTGGCCGCGTAGATTTCCAGAGCGCCCATCATCACGTCGTCGAAGGTCAGCGGCGAGTTGATGTTGATGAGCGAGGTCATCACCGTGTTTTCCTGCACGAATTCCTTGCCGAACAGGATGCCTGCCATGTCCACGCTGTCCTGCGCGCGGCTGGGTTCGGTCACGGACCCCATGAAGGGCTTGTCCGACAGGGTCATATGCGCCAGCAGCATGTCCAGGTGACGCTTGTTCACAGGCACGTCGGTGGGTTCGCAGACGGTGCCGCCGGAATGGTGCAGCCATTTGCACATCTGGCCCAGCTTCACGAACTTGCGGAAATCCTCGATCGTGGCGTAGCGACGGCCGCCGTCGGCGTCGCGCACGAAGGGCGGGCCGTAAACCGGGGCCAGGACCAGGCTGTTGCCGCCGATCTCGACGGATTTGGCCGGGTTGCGGGCGTGCTGGGTAAAACGCGACGGTGCGGTCTTGACCAGCTCGCGGGCAAGGCCGCGCGGAATGCGCACGCGCTCGCCGTCGATATTGGCGCCAGCGGCCCGCCAACGCTCCAGCGCCGCGGGGTTCTGTACGAAGTTGACGCCGACTTCTTCGAGCACCGTTTCGGCGTGCTCTTCGATCATCTCCAGAGCGGCTTCGTCCAGCAGCTCCATGTTGGGGATGTTTCGCTCGATGTAACGAGCGGTCTCCACCTGGACCGAGGTCCGTTCCGCGCGGCGTGCGGCACCGCCGCCACCTCTGGACCGTTTGCGCGCTGCTGCTTCTGCCATCTGTTTCAGCCCTCGTCTGCGGGGGCGGAGCCGTCATCGGCCCGCCGGATCATTCCCCGTTCTAACGCTTCGCGCAGGGGGTCCATCGGTCTTTTCCGGCAGGTGCGGGGAAAAAGCGACATTCCTCCACCGGTCTTTGCCATGCGGGCGGCCCCTTGCCCCTGCCCGCCGGGAATCGGACCGCTGGAGGGACGATCCCGTTTTGATGACCCGGAGAATAATATTTGGTGACAAGTTACATTCCGAATGCTTAATATCAAAATTACGGAATACAAAATCCGGCCTGCAACGACGGGGCGGACAAACCAAATCCAAAGCAGGCCGGACAGCGGTCGCTGACAAGGGAGGGACACCCGGGATGGTGCTCATGAAACTGCGCGGCCTCACGGCCGGCGCACTGGTTCTCTGCGGGTTGGGCACAGGCCCGGCAGAGGCCACGAACGGCTATTTCGCAAACGGATTCGGAGGCGCCTCCAAGGGGATGGCCGGGGCTGGTGTCGCGGTGCCCTCGGGCGTCCTTGGCCTGGCCCAGAACCCGGCGATGGGCCACAAGGTCGGCAACATGGCCGGTCTATGCCTGACAAGCTTTCTACCCGACCGCTCGGTCGAGATCGCGCCGGGCGGCCCACTGACCCCCGGCACCCACAAAAGCCGAAACGACTATTTCCTGATCCCCTGCGGCGGCGCAAACTGGGTGCTGAACGACCGACTGACCTTCGGCGCATTTCTGTTTGGGAACGGGGGGATGAACACCGAGTACGGGACAAACTTCTTTGCCGGGTTCGGCGCCGGATCCGAACCGCTGGGGGTAAACCTCGAACAGGCCTTCATCAGCCTCAACCTGTCCTACAAACTGTCCGACCAGGTGACGGTGGGCGTCTCGCCGATCCTGGCGGTGCAGCGGTTCAGTGCCACGGGGCTGGAGGCGTTTTCCTTCATGTCGACCGCGCCGGGCAATGTCACCAACCGAGGCGACGACTGGTCCCACGGATGGGGCGCGAACCTGGGCATCCTCTGGGAACCGGGCAACGGGCTGGCTTTCGGCGCCTCCTACCGGACGCGAATCGAGATGCAGATGTTCGACAAGTATGCTGGACTTTTCGCCGAACAAGGCGGTTTCGACATCCCCGCCTCGGCCACCATCGGCCTGGCCTACACGCCGCAAACCGCGCCGAAATGGACCTTTACGGGCGAATATCAGCGCATTTTCTACGGCGAAATTCCGGCCATCTCGAACCCGAATGCACCGCCGCAAGGGCCGCTGGGGGCTGACAACGGGATCGGATTCGGCTGGACGGACATGGACATCTGGCGCGTCGCTGCCATCTATCGGCACAATGAGACATGGACCTTTCGCGGCGGGATCAGCCATGCCAGCGCCTTCGCCGAAGGCAAGAACGCGGTCATGAACAGCCTGACCCCGGCCGCGCCGCAATGGCATGCCTCGCTGGGCGCCTCGTACCGGATCAACGACCGCTGGGGCGTCACCGGGTCCTGGACACATGCCTTTGACAACAGCATCAAGGGCACCAACCCGGCGCTGACCGGCGTGCCGCAAGAGGTCCGCGCCCGCATGTCCCAGAACGAGATCGCCCTGGGCCTGACCTACCGCTGGTAGACCGGGTCACCTGCTGTCAGGCCACCGGCCCCAGCGGAAAGACCTCGATCGCCGCGCTGACCATGACCAGCGCGGCGCCCCCCGGTTGCGGCACGGACATGCCGCCGGGCACCACGCGCACCTCGACCTCAGCGGCGCCGAAAGCCCGGTTCACCCCGCTGGTGTCCAGCTCCGCTGCCTCGGGCACACCCAGGGTGACATGCACCGCGCAATCCACATCCACATGCAGGACCGCACGCGCCTGCGCCGAGGCGATGGCGCGCTCTGCGGCCAGTCCGGCGGTTTCGCCCACGCCCATGCCCATCTGCACGATCAATCGCTGTCTCATGGTGCCACCTCCGCAAAGGAGACGGTCAGCGCGGCCAGCGCCATGACGGTGGGATTGCCCTGCCCTTCGGGGCGCGGCACGTCCAGTCCGCCAAAGACCACCTCGATCTGCGCCTCGCCGTAGGGAAAGACCTTTTCCAGTTCAGCCCGGTCCACGAGATCGGGCTGTTGTACCGCCACGCGCACCGCCAACCGCATCTCTGACTTCTCGCGACCCAGCCATTCCGCGGCGTTGATCGAGGCCTTCCACAACAGATCGCGCAGCGCCCGGGCCGAGGCCTCCGTGTAATCGCCCCGCCTGAGCGAGGTGCCCAGGCCGAATTCCGTCAATACCTGCATGTGCCCTCCATCCCGTCGGTTGCCCCAGAGGAGCCAGACCACCGCGCCGGGGTCAAGCGGCGAAACGGCGATGCGACTTTGACCTCTGCGCAGAGACGCGGCAGAGTGAACGAAAAAGGAAAGGAATCCGGCATCATGGGAGGAGAGGCCGCAGCAGAGGCGCCCGAGTTGGAGCGCAAGACGCTGAGTTCATCCGAGATCACCGCGGTTGCCCATCTTTACCGGGGCGAGGTCTATCGCAGCACGATCTGGCGCACCCGGCTGGACACGACAACCAACTGGGCGGTGGTAACGCTGGGCGTCGCGCTGTCGATCTCTTTCTCGGCACCGGGGGCCTCACCCCTGCCGCTGGTGCTGGTGGGTGTCCTGATCCTGCTGTTCCTGATGCTGGAGGCGCGGCGCTACCGCTACTTCAACGTCTGGCGCGCGCGCTGCCGCTGGATGGAACAGCATTTCTACGCCCCCATGCTGGACGATGGCGACCTGCACCTGGAAGAAAACTGGCAGAAGACGCTGGCCGCCGACTACCTGCGGCCCACCTATCACGTCACGTTGATGACCGCCGTGGGGCGCCGAATCCGCTCGAACTACCTGTGGATTCTGCTGATCCAGTCGCTGGCCTTTGCCGGGAAACTGGCGGTGCATCCGACCCCGGTGAAAACCTGGGACGAGGCGGTGTCTCGCGCCGATGTCGGGCCAGTGGCGGGTGAGGTCCTGATCGTGGCCGGCGTCCTTTATGTCGCCGCAGCGGCGGGCATGGCGCTCTGGTCGTGGCAGTCGGACGTGAAGCGGGGCCGGCAGCGCGGGCGCGTCAAATCTCATTCGATGGGCTGAACAAGGTGCCCCACGCACCGGAGAAGGGACATCCCCTTTTCGGCACGCGGGGCCGGGCCTGACGGCTGGCCGGGCGCGTCAGGCCGGGACACCACCAAACAACCGGGCAAAGCCACGGCGACGGTGGGGTTTGGCGGGTTCAGGCGAAAACATGGCATGGGCCGCCTGCGAGCGCATGTGGCGACCGCGCGCCATGTAATAGGCCGTGTCGATGGAACCGTCGGGGCGGGTGCGGATCCTGGTGTCCTGCTGGGTCATGGTCTGTCTCCGGGTCTGGGATGGCATGACCTCATCTGACCGGAAAACGGCCTGCCGCGCTTGAAGAAGGTCTTGTCCTTGTCTTGTGAAATCCTTGTCTTTCCCCCTGCCCTTGCGAAAACCTTTGCCAATGGCGCCGGGATTGCCGGAAACTGGTCGCATGATCCTGAGATTCAACAACTGCGCGCTCGACCTTGACCGGCGGACATTGGTCCGGGGCACGCAGGAAGTGCACCTGGAGCCGCAGGTCTTTGACCTGCTGGCGCATATGGCACAGTCCGGCGGAAGAGTGGTGCCCAAGGACGAGCTGGTCGAAGTGGTCTGGAAAGGCCTTGCCGTCTCGGATGCGACCATCGCGGCACGGATCAGCGCAGCGCGGGCAGCCGTGGGCGATTCCGGCAAGGAACAGGGCGTTCTGCGCACGATCCCACGGCGCGGCTTGTCCTTTGTGGCCGAATTGCGGGACGCCCCCTTGGCCGCGCATCCCCCCACGACCACCCCGACCGAGGTCGCCTATACCCTGTCGCAGGACGGCAGCGCCATCGCCTGGAGCCTGACCGGCGACGGCCCGCCCCTGATGCGAATCGGGCATTGGCTGTCGCACCTCGAACTGGACCGGGGCGGCACCGTCTGGGGACCGCTGATCGAACGTCTGTCACAGCGTCACCAGCTTTTGCGGTATGACCTGCGCGGCACCGGACTGTCGGCGCGGGATGCGCCGCTGACCGGCATCGACGTCTTTGCCGAGGACATGGCGGCGGTGGCCGATGCCGCCGGGTTCGACCATTTCGACCTCTTCGCCGCCTCGCAGGCCGCGCCGGTTGCCATCCGCTTCACCGCGCGCTGGCCCGACAGGGTGCGGCGCATGGTGATCGTCGGCGGCTACGTTCAAGGCCGCGTGCACCGCGCCACCGGGACCGAAGACGTGGACGAAGAGACCATCCTCGCCATGATCCGGGCAGGCTGGGGCAAGGCCGACAGCCCTTTCATGCAGGCCTTTTCCACGCTCTTCGCACCGGACGCCACGCGTGAACAGCGTGACGAACTGGTGCGGATGCAACTGTCCAGCGCCAGCCCCGAGACCGCCGTCACCCTGCGCCAGGTCATCGACCGTTTCGACGTGACCGAGGACCTGTCCCGCGTCGACGTCCCCGCGCTGATCTTTCATGCCGAACAGGATGCCATCCACCCGCTCAGCCAGGGCTTAAAACTGGCCGCGCATCTGAAAGGGGCGCAATTCGTCCGGCTGGACAGCCGCAGTCACATGCTCTTGCCGCAAGACCCGGCGTGGGAACAGGTCCTTTCCCGGACAGAGGCCTTTCTGGCCGAAGGCTGACAGCGCGATTGCACTTTTCCGCGGCCCTGCCTAATGGAAGGCATGACCGAGACCCAGCACGACCGCCTCCTCATCATCGACTTTGGCAGCCAGGTGACGCAGCTGATTGCGCGCCGCCTGCGCGAGCTGAATGTCTATTGCGAAATCCACCCTTACCAGAACGTCACCGAGGCCTTCCTGGCCGACTTCGCGCCAAAGGCGGTGATTTTCTCGGGCGGGCCCGATTCGGTGACCCGAGAGGGCAGCCCGCGCCCGCCGAAAGGCGTCTATGACCTGGGCGTGCCGATCCTGGGCATCTGTTATGGCCAGCAGGTCATGATGCAGGACCTTGGCGGCAAGGTCGTGGCCGGCGAAGGCACCGCCGAGTTCGGTCGCGCCTATGTCGTTCCCGGCGAAACCCGGATCGACATGTTGAACGGCTGGTTCATGGATGGGTCGGGCCGCGAGCAGGTCTGGATGAGCCACGGAGACCACGTCTCGGAAATCGCGCCCGGTTTCGCGGTCTACGGCACCTCGCCGGGGGCGCCCTTTGCGATTACGGCGGATGTCGCGCGCAATTTCTACGCGGTGCAGTTCCACCCCGAGGTGCACCACACGCCCAACGGCAAGACCCTGTACGAGAATTTCGTACGCGCCGCCGGGTTCAAGGGCGACTGGACGATGGGCGCCTACCGCGAAGAGGCCATCGCCAAGATCCGCGAACAGGTGGGCGACGCCAAGGTGATCTGCGCGCTGTCGGGCGGTGTCGACAGTTCGGTCGCGGCGGCGCTGCTGCACGAGGCGATTGGCGAGCAGCTGACCTGCGTTTTTGTCGACCACGGGTTGCTGCGCCTGCACGAGGCAGAGGAAGTCGTGGGCATGTTCCGCGACCACATGAACCTGCAGGTGATCCACGCGCAGGAACAGGACCTGTTCCTTGGTGAGCTGGAGGGCGTCAGCGACCCCGAGGTCAAGCGCAAGACCATCGGCAAGCTCTTTATCGACGTGTTCCAGAAATACGCCGACCAGATCGACGGCGCCGAGTACCTGGCGCAGGGCACGCTGTATCCGGACGTGATCGAAAGCGTGTCGTTCAGCGGCGGACCCTCCGTGACGATCAAATCGCACCACAACGTCGGTGGCCTGCCGGAAAAGATGGGGCTGAAACTGGTCGAACCGCTGCGCGAACTGTTCAAGGACGAGGTGCGCGCGCTGGGGCATGAGCTGGGCCTGCCCGCCTCCTTCATCGGCCGCCACCCCTTCCCCGGCCCCGGCCTGGCGATCCGCTGCCCCGGAGAGATCACCCGCGAAAAGCTGGAGATCCTGCGCAAGGCGGATGCGATCTATATCGACCAGATCCGCAAGCACGGCCTTTACGACGAGATCTGGCAGGCCTTCGTGGCGATCCTGCCGGTCCGCACCGTGGGCGTGATGGGCGACGGGCGCACCTATGACTATGCCTGCGCCCTGCGCGCGGTCACATCGGTCGACGGGATGACGGCGGATTACTACCCGTTCAGCCATGAGTTCCTGGGCGAAACCGCCACCCGGATCATCAACGAGGTCAAGGGCATCAACCGCTGCACCTATGACATCACCTCGAAACCCCCGGGCACGATCGAGTGGGAATGACACGACTGCTGCGTTGGCTGGTCCGCGCGGCGGTCATCTATACCCTTGCCTGCGTGGCGTTGACACTGGGCTCGCTGCTGCTGACCCCGGCCTGCAGCAGCGTCGACCGTTCGTATGACATCGCGGTTGTCCTCGGCGGCGGCGACGAACAGCGCAAGGCAGTGCAGGACGCGGAAACAGGCCGCGTCCATTCAGCGGTGCGCCTCTACCGGCGCGGGCTTGCTCAGCACCTGCACCTGACCGGCGGCGGACCCGATGGCCGCAGCAGCAATGCCACCCTGCTGGCCCGCCTTGCCCGGGAAAAAGGCCTGCCGGACACGGCCCTCAGCCTGGAATCCCGTTCGCTGTCGACCTTGCAGAATGCCCTGTTCTCGCGCCCGTCCCTACCACCCGACGCCGACCTGATCGTGGTGACAGAGGCATTTCACGCCTGGCGGGCCAAGGCTTCTTTCTTCTGGGCCGGGCGGCCCGCGGCGATTTGCGCCAGCCCAGAACCCGGCCGGCGCCTGCCCCACCGGGCCCTCTTTCTGGCGCGGGAGGTCGCGGCCTGGGGCGTCAACATCCTGCGCGCCGGGGCGTGGTCGCTGGGCCGCGCGATGGGTCTGGAAAACCAACTGCCCGAGGTCCTGCTGATCTGATCGGGCCGACATCTGCCCCTTGGTGTGGCAAACAACCCTCATGACAATGATGATGATTATGAATTTGCCTCCAGTGGGCAGATGTGAAACACGCAAATCAACGACGTCCGGAAAAGGCAAGAACGATGAGCGACGCACTTTCCCGGGCCCTGGCACAGCGCGACTGGCTGCTGGCGGACGGGGCGACGGGTACCAACCTCTTCAACATGGGTCTGCAGTCCGGGGATGCCCCCGAATTCTGGAACGAGGATGAACCGGACAAGATCCGCGCGCTTTACCGCGGCGCGGTCGAGGCGGGATCGGATCTTTTCCTGACCAACAGCTTCGGCGCCAATGCCTCGCGGCTGAAGCTGCACGAGGCCGGGCATCGCGCCTATGAACTGTCGAAACTTGCGGCCGAACTGGGCCGCGAGATTGCCGATGCCTCGGGCCGCGAGGTGATCGTCGCGGGCTCTGTCGGTCCGACGGGCGAGATCATGGGCGAGGCCGGAAACCTGACCCACGAACGCGCGGTCGAGATGTTCGAGGAAACCGCCGCGGGCCTCAAGGACGGCGGCGCGGATGTACTCTGGGTCGAGACGATCTCGGCCCCCGAGGAATACAAGGCCGCCGCAGAGGCCTTTACCAACGTGGGCATGCCCTGGTGTGGCACCATGAGTTTCGACACCGCGGGGCGCACGATGATGGGCATGACCTCGGCCGACATGGTCAAGATGGTCGAGGGCCTGCCCAACCCGCCGCTGGGCTTCGGGGCCAACTGCGGCGTCGGCGCGTCTGACCTCTTGCGCACGGTGCTGGGCTTCGCCGCACAGGGCACGGAACGTCCGATCATCGCCAAGGGCAACGCCGGCATCCCGAAATACGTCGACGGTCATATCCACTATGACGGCACGCCCGAGCTGATGGCCGAATACGCGGTCATGGCGCGCGATTCCGGTGCCCGGATCATCGGCGGCTGCTGCGGCACGATGCCCGAACACCTCAAGGCCATGCGCACGGCCCTGGAAACCCGCGAAAAGGGCCCGCGCCCGACGCTGGAACAGATCACCGGCATGCTGGGTGGGTTCTCGTCCGACAGCGACGGCACGGGCGACGACGGCCCCACCCGCGAGCGCCGGGGACGGCGTCGGCGCGGCTGACCGGACAGTGGCGGATTTCGCGTCCGCCACTTCGATCCGGATCAAGGTCTGGTTAATTCCCATGCCCTACCTTCGTCCCGCCGACCCGGATGGGATTCGGTTGGCAGGTAAGGGGTAAATCATGGCGGATCACAGATGGGTCGCGGATGTTCTGAGCGATCTTGAAAGGTATCTACAGGTCAATGGCGGACAAGCGACAAGGGCAGCACTGCGCGTTGCACGGCGTGTCGCGATGGATGAGCTGGGCCTGCACGATGCAGCATTCGACGCCGAACCTGAACGCGACACAGCCCAGACCCTGGGCCGCTATGGCATGGTCCGGCTGGTCGTCGACAACGGCTAGGACCCGGTCAGACACCGAACAGCACGCGCATCCTGTCACGGTCATCGGCGGCACGGGCGCTGATCCAGTCCCGGAACTTGCGCTGAAACGGACCCAGCGGGCGCTTTTCGTACCACAACAGCCGGTGCCAGTACTGCGCCGGGACAACGGATTCCGCTCCGAAAGGCATGATCAGGGCGCCGCTTTCCACGGAATGCACGACGTCGGACAACCCGCCAAGCACCAGGCCGATCCCGGCCCGGGCAATCCTTGCTCCGCTGCCCTGCAACGCGAACTGCGGCCCGCCGCTGGCGCTGGATATGTCGATGCCAGTGGCACGGCTCCAGCCCTGCCAATCCAGCCAGGCCGCGTCCGAGGTGGGCACGTCGATATGGGCGATCGGCACGGCGCCAAGATCCGTCTGGCCGGGGGACAGTTCGTAGCGGCGGGCGAAATCCGGCGTGCAGACCGGCACCACCCCACTGGGCAACAGGTCGACCGCACCGTAGCCGGGGCCGGGCGGCGCCATGAAGCGGATGGCAAAATGCACATCGGAACTGGCCAGGTCCACCACCTCCCAGCTGGTGTCGATGCGCAGGTCCAC
This sequence comes from Mameliella sp. AT18, assembly GCF_028807275.1. NCBI lineage: Bacteria > Pseudomonadati > Pseudomonadota > Alphaproteobacteria > Rhodobacterales > Roseobacteraceae > Antarctobacter > Mameliella sp. AT18. Next base: position 21,891 of record NZ_JARAMO010000312.1, on the reverse strand, counting down.
GGCACCGACCTGGGCAAAAAGATCCGGCAGGTGGTGGGGCAGCCAGCTTTCCGCGAAGGTCTGGGTGACGGTCAGCGCCACGCGCCGCTCGACCTGCCCCGAACAGAGCGCGTCCTGGACCGAGGCGATGCTCACGAACCCGCTGCGCAGCGCATGGGCCATGCCAGCCAGATCCTCGACCGGTTCCAAGCCTCCGGAGGTGCGCCGGAACAGCGTCCGGCCCAGCCGTTCTTCCAGCCGGCGTATCTGCGCGCTGACGGCGGCCTGCGTCACGCCCAGCTCTCCGGCTGCGCGCGCCACCGAGCCTTCGCTCAGAACGGCATCCACCGCCCGCCACGCATTGAGATGCGAAAGCGGCATGCTCCCTCGACAACATTCTGTTACCCGTCGGATAGAATAACTCAAATGATCGCAGGACAGAACTGCGCTCTACTGGGGATGAGACAACAAAGTCTTGTCCACCAGGGAGGCCCAGATGAAGACCTATGTGATCGAACGCAACATTCCCGGCGCCGGGTCCATGACGCAGGACGAACTGTGCGGCGCGGCCAGCGCATCGAATGCCGCCCTGGCGAAACTGTCGCCTCGGGTGCAGTGGAACCATTCCTATGTCGCCGGCGACAAGACCTTCTGCGTCTACCTGGCAGAGGACGAGGATGCGATCCGCGAACACGCACAGTTGAGCGGCTTTCCTGCCGACACGATTACCGAGATCAAGACCCGCATCGACCCGACAACCGCCGGCTAAAACAGGCTCAGTTGGTCGCCCATTCGTGCAGGCGGGGCAAAGAGATCGCAGCGCAGCGCGGGCTGGTCGCGGTCCAGCCCCAGCGCCCGCGCGGCGCGCCGGAAACGGGCGGCCACCAGGTCGGCATAGGGGCCCTCGCCGCGCATGCGGGAAAACCATTTCGAGGAATAGACCTCACCGCCGTGCATGTCGCGCAGGTGGCCCATGATGCGCCCGGCCCGGTCGGGATAGTGTTGATGCAACCAATCCTGCCAGAGGTCGGCCACCTCCAGCGGCAGACGCAGCATGATCCAGCTGGCCGCATCCGCGCCCGCCTCTGCCCCGGCCTCGAGGATCGACTCGAGTTCCGGGTCGGTCAGGGCCGGGATCATGGGCGAGGCCATGATGCGCACCGGGATACCCGCCTCTGTCAGCCGTCGAATCACCTGCAAGCGGCGCTGCGGCCCGGGCGCGCGCGGTTCCATCCGGCGCGACAGGACCGGGTCCAGCGTGGTCACGGATATGCCCACCCGCGCCAGTCCCTGCGCCGACATTTCCGACAGGATGTCGATGTCGCGTTCGATCAGCGCACCCTTGGTCACGATGGCCACCGGGTGCCGGAAATCGCGCAGCACCTCAAGGCAGGCACGCATGATGCCCCGGTCACGCTCGACCGGCTGGTAGGGATCGGTGTTGGTGCCGATGGCCAGCGGCGCAACCTGGTAGCGCCTGCTTCGCAGTTCGCGGGCCAGCACCTCGGGCGCGGCGGGCCGCGCCACAAGCCGTGTCTCGAAATCCAGGCCGGGCGACAGGCCCAGCCAGGCATGGGTTGGCCGCGCGAAACAGTAGATGCAACCGTGTTCGCAGCCTCGGTACGGGTTCAGCGACCTGTCGAAGGGCAGGTCCGGCGAACGGACGTAGGTGATCACCTTGCGCGGCACTTCCTCGCTGACCTCGGTCCGGAACACCCCGCCCTCTTCCGGCAGGTCCCATCCATCATGCGCATCCTCTCGTCGCAGCCGTTCGTAGCGGCCGCAGTCGCGACTCGTCGCGGCGCGGCCGCGGGCGCGTTCGGGATCGACAGGGCGGGATGGGGGTTTCATGCCGACAAGTTAGAACACAACGGGAACACTGGCAAGATTCGCGGCACTTGGGTGTCGCAGGTCGGTCCAGCTTTACCCAATGTCGCAATCCGCCAATTGAAATCTGCAGAAAACGACGAATAGTCGTTCAAACGACGGCATGCGATGCCATGCCAAGCCAAGGGAACCGCGCCATGTCCGATGAAGAAGAAGACATCATCCTCTCCGAACTCGATGACGAGGAACTCGTCCAGCAGATGTTCGACGACCTCTACGACGGTCTCAAGGAAGAGATCGAAGAAGGCGTGAACATCCTGCTCGAGCGCGGCTGGGCCCCCTACGACATCCTGACCAAGGCACTGGTGGGCGGCATGACCATCGTCGGCCACGACTTCCGCGACGGCATCCTGTTCGTCCCCGAGGTTCTGCTGGCCGCGAACGCGATGAAGGGCGGCATGGCCATCCTGAAACCGCTGCTGGCCGAAACCGGCGCGCCCAAGCAGGGCAAGATGGTTATCGGCACCGTCAAGGGCGACATCCACGACATCGGCAAGAACCTGGTGTCCATGATGATGGAAGGCGCCGGCTTCGAGGTGGTCGATCTGGGCATCAACAACCCGGTCGAAAACTATATCGAGGCGATCCAGAAGGAAGAGGCCGACATCCTCGGCATGTCCGCCCTGCTGACCACCACCATGCCCTACATGAAGGTGGTGATCGACGCGATGGTCGAACAGGGCATCCGCGACGACTATGTCGTGCTGGTCGGCGGCGCCCCGCTGAACGAGGAATTCGGCAAGGCGATCGGCGCCGACGCCTATTGCCGCGACGCGGCCGTGGCGGTGGAAACCGCCAAGGAATTCATCTCGCGCAAGCACAACCAGATGGCGGCCGGCTGACATAGCTGCCGGTCGATGAGGCGGGGCCCGGGTCCCGCCTCTTTTCTTTTGCGCCCCCTGCGGTCAGAATGGATGCAGAGGGGAGTGCCATGAAACTCGACAGACTCGTACTGATCATCGTCTGCGTCCTGGCCGGCAGCGCCGTGACCTTCTGGCTTGGGATGATGCTTCTGGCCTCGTTCAGCGTGCCCTTCGCATGGCTGGCGCTGCTGCCTGCGGCGCTGGTGGGCTATATCCTCTACCGGGTCATCGCCGAACGGGTCGGCAATGCCGAAGACGACCATTACGACGGGATGAAACACTGATGCTGATCGTCACCACCGAACAGGTCGCCGGGCGCGAAATCACCGCCTCGCTTGGTCTTGTGCGCGGCGCCACCGTGCGGGCAAAACACCTGGGCACGGACATCGTCGCCGCGCTCAAGATGCTCGTCGGCGGAGAGTTGACGGGCTATTCCTCGCTGATGGCGGGCGCCCGGGAACAGGCGCTGGACCGCATGGCCGCCGAGGCCGAGGCGCTTGGCGCCGATGCGATCGTATCCATGCGGATGCAGACCTCTGCCATCGCGAAAGGCGCCTCCGAGATCGTCGCTTATGGCACGGCCGTCAAGCTGTCGCAGTAAGCACCACCGCGCGTATTGATGCCTCAAAAGCGCGAATGGGGTTTTTCTTTCGTAACCTTTGGCCCATATTAAACAGTAAGGAAGGAGAGCCCAATGCCCGTGACATCCTTTGCCCTGCTTGTATGCGCCGTGATCGTGGCGGCTGGTCTGACGGTCTGGGCGGTGTCTTCTTTCGGGGTTCTGACGGTGGTGCCGGTCCTGCTGGCGCTTGCACTACTGGCCCGCTGGGCGCTTGCCCATGTCCCCTATGACGACAGCCGCACCTGACGCGCTTTCCGACCGTGCCCTGACAGAGGACGGGTTGCGCCCCGAAGGCGAGGGTCGCATCCTTCTGCTGGCCTGCGGTGCGCTCGCCCGAGAGATCCTGGCACTGATCCGGCTGAATGGCTGGGAGCATATCGACCTCGCCTGCCTGCCCGCAATTTTGCACAACCACCCGGAAAAGATCACAGATGCCGTGCGCGCTGCGGTCGACAAGCACCGCCCCAATTACGCGCGTATCTGTGTTGTTTACGCCGATTGCGGCACCGGCGGGCTGTTGCAGGCCGCCTGCGACAAGATGGGGATCGAGATGGTCCCCGGCCCGCACTGCTATGCCTTCTTCGACGGGCTTGCGGCCTTCGAGGCCCGCGACGAGGTCACCGCCTTCTACCTCACGGATTTCCTTTGCCGCCAGTTCGATGCCTTCGTCTGGAAACCGCTGGGACTGGACCGCCATCCACAGTTGCGCGAGATGTATTTCGGCAACTACGAGAAACTGGTCTACCTCGCTCAAACCGAGGATGCCGAGCTGACCGCCCGGGCCGAAGCCTGCGCCGAACGGATGGGCCTTGCCTTTGAGCGGCGCTATACGGGTTACGGCGACCTGGCGCGCGTGCTGGAAGGCTGGGCCGACGCACCGGCCACCGCCTGACCCTTACTCCGCCGCCAGCGACTCGGCCAGTACGAGTGAGGTGGGAACCAGCGCGATCGTGCCGCTGCGATCCTGCAACCCCCAGAGCACCAGCGCAGAGATCGTGTCGGCGCGCAGCCGCCCCATCATGACCACGCCGCCTTCTTGCCGGGCGCGAAAGGCTGCCTGGTCCAGGGTGCGGCGGATCATCGTCGCGTCCTGTCCCTCACCGTCGAAATCGCGGAACAGCGTGACAGAGGGCACACCATCCTTCAGCGCCAGTTTCTGCGCCGTGTTCAGCCCCTTGGGCTGGGTGATCAACCCATGCCCGCTATCCGCAAGAAAGGTCGCAACCTGACTCGACACATCGCGGGTCTCCTGCAGGTCGCCATCCGGGTCCTCAAGCACGGCCACGACATCCGGCACCGCCCGCATCAGCCCCTCCATCGCGACCTCGACATCGGCGGCCTGGGCACCGTCGGGCATGTCCCCCAGCACCAGCACCTCGAATCCCAGGTCCCGATACCCCCGGGCCGCGGCGGCGGCGTCCGGATGGTTGGGAGAAATGGCAAAGCTCACCGGAAAGGGAAAAGCCTCCAGCCCGGAGGGGCCAAGCGGGCCACTGCCGTAGTCGATCAGCACGATGGCCATGCGCGGCACATCGCTGGCCACCTCGACCGGGGCGGCGAACCGCACCAGCGGGCTGTCCGCAGGCAGGGCTGCCAGCGCAGAGGGCGGCGCGGCGGGTTCGGTGTCTTCCGGTTCGGGGGTTGGATCAGGGGCGGCAGGCGCTGCGCGATCCACAAGCGAGCGCGCGGGTTTGCCGATGGCCGGTCCCGTGGGCTCTGGCGCGGGTTCCGTCGTTTCCAGCACGGGTTCCAGCGCCGGATCCGGAGCAAGGGTCGCCGCGCGCGGCCCATCGGGTTCTGACGCGGGCGCGTCCGGATCGGGGGCAGCGGCGGGTTCGGGCGCCTCGGGTGCAGGATCGACCGGCGCCGGGTCCACCGGTGCGGCGTCGGCCGCATCGGGCCCGTCCACCCGTTCGGTCACCAGTGCGCTGTCGCCGTCGGGTACGACCGGGGCCGGCGGCTGGGCCGGGCCGGTGACGATGATCGGTTGGGCTTCGGGACGGGGTGCGCCGGGGGCCGAGGTCTTTGCCCCCGGTTTGACCGGCGCGTCACGCCCGATGGAAACCGGCGCTGCTCCATCCGGAGCCGGGGCAGCGCCCTCTGGTGCATCCGGCGCCCCGCCGACCCGGGGGGCCGCGGGTGGCGCGGTATCCGCCCCTACTGCCACGGGCCCCGAGGGCGCGGCTGGTGCCCCAGCCGGCGCGGCAGGCCGGTCGACGCCGCTTTCGGGCACCGGGCGGCGTCCCGGCTCTGACAGGTCCGGTTTCGGGTCGGCGACATCGCCCGCCTCGGGTGTCTCGACCACGCGCGGCGCCGAGGCATCGGGGGCCGGGTCATCCACTGTCTCAATGTCCGGATCGGGCTGGGCCACCGGCTTGCCGTCGGGTCCTGCATCCGGTTCCGCATCGGGTGTCTTGTCCAGCAGGCTGCTGTCCACCGCCCCGCCCGGTGGCGGCACGATGGCCGGGCCTTCGGGCAATGGCGTGTTCAGCGATACCGCCGCCAGCCCGGCCCCGGAAAAGACCACGCCCCAGATCGCCCCAGACAGAAAACCCCGTACCATGCTGCTCTCTCCGACCTCTTGCGCGCCTGTCCCGGCGCCTTTGTCCTGCAGTCCGGTCCCCCTGGCGGGCTTGACGCCACCGGGAGGGCCTGCGCATGTATACCGCGACGTGGCCCCGGGCCGCCAGCCCCCGATCACGTCCCCGCTCTATAGACCTGTAAACGTTAGTCCAAAGGCGACCCGCGCCATGCTGCTCCTGATCGATAACTACGACAGTTTCACATACAACCTCGTCCATTTCCTGGGCGAGCTGGGCGCAGAGGTACAGGTCTGGCGTAACGACGCCCTGAACGTGCAAGAGGCGATGGCGCTGAAACCCGAGGGCATCGTGCTGTCCCCCGGCCCCTGCGACCCCGACCAGGCGGGCATCTGCCTTGCCCTGACCGAGGCCGCTGCCGAGGTTCGCATGCCTCTGCTGGGCGTTTGCCTTGGGCATCAGACCATCGGTCAGGCCTTTGGCGGCACGGTCGTACGCCATGACGAGATCGTGCATGGCAAGATGGGCGAAATCCATCACCAGGGCGAAAGCGTGTTTGCGGGCCTGCCCTCGCCGCTGAAAGCCACCCGTTATCACAGCCTGGTGGTGCGTCGAGCCGACCTGCCCGACAGCCTCAAGGTGACGGCGGAACTGGCCGATGGCACCATCATGGGCCTGATGCACCGCGAGCTGCCCATTCACGGCGTGCAGTTCCACCCCGAATCCATCGCCTCGGAACATGGCCATGCCATGCTCCGCAACTTCCTCGACGCGATGAAGGTGCCGGCATGAGCGACGATCTTCGCCCCCTCATCGGCACCTCTGCCGACCGCCCCCTGACCCGCGCCGAGGCCGAGACCGCCTTTCAGATCCTGTTTGACGGACAAGCCACCCCCGCCCAGATCGGCGGGTTGCTGATGGCACTGCGCACGCGCGGCGAAACGGTGGACGAATACGCCGCCGCCGCCGCCGTCATGCGCGCCAAGTGCAACAAGGTTGCCGCGCCCACGGGCGCGATGGACATCGTCGGCACCGGCGGTGACGGCAAGGGCACGCTGAACATCTCGACCGCGACCGCCTTTGTCGTGGCCGGTGCGGGTGTGCCGGTCGCGAAACACGGCAACCGCAACCTCTCGTCCAAGTCCGGCGCGGCGGATGCGCTGGGGCAGATGGGGATCGAGGTCATGATCCCCGCCGACAAGGTCGAAAAGGCGCTGGCCGAGGTCGGGATCTGTTTCATGATGGCGCCCATGCATCACCCGGCGATGGCCCATGTCGGCCCGGTCCGGACAGAGCTGGGCACGCGCACGATTTTCAACATCCTAGGGCCACTGACCAACCCGGCGGGCGTCAAGCGCCAGCTGACCGGCGCCTTCACGCGCGAGCTGATCCGCCCGATGGCCGAAACCCTGGGCCAACTGGGCAGCGAGCGCGCCTGGCTGGTGCATGGGTCGGACGGCACGGATGAGCTGACCATCACCGGGGTCAGCTGGATCGCCGCGCTGGAAGAGGACGGCAGCATCCGAGAGGCCGAACTGCACCCCGAGGATGCAGGCCTGCCCGTGCACCCCTTCGAGGAGATCGTCGGCGGCACGCCCGAGGAGAATGGCCGCGCCTTCCGCGCCCTTCTGGACGGTGCGCAATCGGCCTATCGCGACGCGGTTCTGCTGAACGCCGCCGCCGCGCTGACCATCGCGGGCAAATCCGCCGACCTGCGCGAGGGCGCGGCGCTGGCGCGGGAAAGCATCGACAGCGGTGCGGCGCTCGGCAAGGTGCAGGCGCTGGCAAAGGCGACGCAGGCCGCGTGACCCACGCCGCCCTGACGCCGCCCGACAACTGGCGCCACCTGCCCTTTTTCGTGCAGGATCTGCCCCGGATTACGGGGCAGCTTGCACGAAATGACGCGCAGGTGCTGCCGCCCGCCCACCAAGTCTTTGCCGCCTTGGACGCCTGCCCACCGGACCGCACCCGGGTGGTGATCCTGGGCCAGGATCCGTACCCGACGCCGGGCCATGCTCATGGTCTGGCCTTTTCCGTCGAACCCGACGTGCGCCCCCTGCCCCGGTCGCTGAACAATATCTTCAAGGAGATGACGGATGACCTCGGCGCCTGCCCCGATACCGGCGACCTGCACTTCTGGGCCGACCAGGGCGTGCTCCTGCTCAACACGGCGCTGACGGTCGAGGCGGGCAAAGCCGGGGCCCATGCGAAACTGGGCTGGGCGCGGCTGACCGAACAGGTGCTGGCCGGGTTGTCGGACCGTCCCCGGGCCTTCCTCCTCTGGGGCGGTCACGCGCAAGGGTTCGCAAGGCACATCACCGGCGACGGCCACCTTGTCCTGACCAGCGCCCATCCTTCGCCCCTCTCCGCGCGCCGGGGCTTTTTCGGCTCGCGCCCCTTTTCCCGCATCAACGACTGGCTTATGGACAAGGGCCAGACGCCGATCAACTGGACGACGCCCAAGGGACCGTGATGACCACCACCATTCTCGACAAGATCAAGGCCTACAAGCTGGAAGAGATCGCCGCCGACAAGGCCGCCAAACCGCTCGGCACGGTCGAGGACGAGGCCCGCGCCGCGCCGCCGGTGCGCCGGTTTGCCGGTGCCCTGATGGATGCCGCCGAGAGCGGTTACGGCCTGATCGCCGAGATCAAGAAAGCCTCTCCCTCCAAAGGCTTGATCCGCGAGGATTTCGACCCCGAGGCACTGGCGAAAGCCTACGAGGCGGGGGGCGCCACCTGTCTATCGGTGCTCACCGACACGCCCAGTTTCCAGGGCGCCAAGCCCTTTCTAACCGCCGCCCGCGCGGCCTGTTCGCTGCCCGCGCTGCGCAAGGACTTCATGTACGACACCTACCAGGTGGCCGAGGCCCGCGCGCTTGGCGCCGATTGCATCCTGATCATCATGGCCAGCGTCAGCGACGCGCAGGCCGCCGAGCTGGAAGATGCCGCACAGAGCTGGGGCATGGATGCCCTGATCGAGGTACACGACGGCGAAGAGCTCGACCGGGCGCTGACGCTGAACTCACCCCTGATCGGGGTCAACAACCGCAATCTCAAGACCTTCGAGACCACTCTGGACACCACGCGGACCCTGTCGAAACGCCTGCCGGAAGACCGTTTCCTGATTTCCGAATCCGGCCTGAACACCCCCGCTGACCTCGCCGACATGGCCGGGCACGGCGCGCGCGCCTTCCTGATCGGCGAAAGCCTGATGCGGCAGGCGGACGTGGCTGCCGCCACACAGGCGCTGCTGAAGAACCCGGTGCCGGCATGAGCGGGCTGAGCCATTTCGACGACCAGGGCAACGCCCATATGGTCGATGTCTCGGACAAGCCGGTGACGGACCGTATCGCCACCGCCGAGGGCCATGTGACAATGGCGCCCGAGACCTTTGCCATGATCACCGAGGGCCGCGCGAAAAAGGGCGACGTGATCGGCGTGGCGCGGCTGGCGGGCATCATGGGCGCCAAGAAGACGCCCGAACTGATCCCGCTTTGCCACCCGTTGCCCGTGACCAAGGTCACAGTCGACCTGACCCAGGACCCGGACCTGCCCGGCCTGCGCATCATCGCAACGGTCAAGACCTCCGGCCAGACCGGGGTCGAGATGGAGGCGTTGACCGCTGTATCGACCGCCGCGCTGACTGTCTATGACATGGTCAAGGCAGTGGACAAGAACATGCAGATCGGCGGTATCCGCGTTCTGTTGAAAGATGGCGGCAAATCGGGGCGTTACGAGGCGAAATGATCTCCGTTTCCGAGGCGCTCGATCAGCTTTTTGCCCTTGCCGCACCCCTGCCGGTGGAAACCGTCCCGCTGGTCCAGGCCGCGGGCCGTGTGCTGGCCCGGCCCGTCACGGCGCGCCGCGATCAGCCGCCCTTTCCCGCCTCGGCGATGGACGGCTATGCCGTCCCCGGGGCCGCGCCGGGCCAGAGTTTCACCGTGATCGGCGAAAGTGCCGCCGGGACCCGTTTCGAAGGCAGAGTCGGCCCCGGTCAGGCCGTGCGCATCTTTACCGGTGCCCCGGTCCCCGAGGGCGCCACGCGCATCGTCATCCAGGAAGACGTGACCCGCGACGGCGAGAGCATCACGCTCCATGACGATCTGGACGAAAATCCCTATATTCGGCCCGCTGGCACCGATTTCCGCATCGGCCAGACGGTCGAGGCGCCCCGGCTCCTGACACCGCAGGACGTGGCCCTGCTGGCGGCGATGAACATTGCCGAAGTGCCCGTCACCCGAAAACCGCGCGTCGCACTGATCTCGACCGGGGATGAGCTGGTGATGCCGGGTGACACGCCCGGCCCGGACCAGATCATCGCCTCGAACACGTTTGGCCTGCACGCGCTTTTGCGAGACCTCGGCGCGGAACCCCGCATCCTGCCCATCGCCCGCGACACGTCCGAGTCGCTGATCCACGGATTTTCACTGGTCGGGGACGCAGATCTGGTTGTCACCATCGGCGGCGCCTCGGTCGGAGACCATGACCTCGTGGCGCGCGTGGCCGGCGAACTGGGGATGGAACGGGCCTTTCACAAGGTCGCCATGCGCCCCGGCAAGCCGTTGATGTCGGGTCGGTTGCAGGGTGCCATGATGGTGGGCCTGCCGGGCAATCCGGTGTCTGCGATGGTCTGCGGTCACGTCTTCCTCGCCCCCGTGATCCGGGCAATGCTGGGGCTGGGCACCGCACCCGCGCCCCGGCTAAAAGCCAGGTTGAGTGCCCCGCTCACGCAGAATGGCCCGCGCGAACACTACATGCGCGCGCAACTCGACGGCGACGGGATCAGGGCCCTGGACCGTCAGGATTCCAGCCTGCTCAGCGTCCTGGGCAAGGCAAACGCGCTGCTGGTGCGTCCCGTGGGCGATGCGGCACACCAGATCGGCGATACGGTGGACTACCTGCCCCTGTAACGCCCTCCGCGCGGCGCCTCACAGACCATCAACGACAGGTTACTCCCGGCACCCAGTTGACGCCAATGCGCAACAGGGCGTAGGCCTTATCCACATGATCGTTGACACAAAACATGAACAGCCATAGAACAAAAGTTAACAATTGTGGGGCTGAGCATGCTGACCAAGAAACAACTCGACCTTCTCGACTTCATCAACAAGCGGATGACACGTGATGGTGTCCCCCCCAGTTTCGACGAGATGAAAGACGCGCTCAACCTGCGATCGAAGTCCGGCATTCACCGCCTGATCACCGCGCTGGAAGAGCGCGGATTCATCCGCCGCCTCGCCCACAGGGCGCGCGCAATCGAGATCGTCAAACTGCCCGAAAGCCTGGGCGGCCAGCCTGCCGGGTTCTCGCCCAAGGTGATCGAGGGCGACCGCCCCGACAACCGGCCCTCGGGTGCCTTCGACCTTGGACCGGCGACCCTGGCCGAGCTGCCGCTGGTCGGCAGCATCGCCGCCGGTCGCCCGATCGAGGCGATCAACGATCCCGCGCCGGGGGTCTCTGTCCCCGGGCAGATGCTGCACGGCCAGGGCCGCCACTACGCGCTTGAGGTCAAGGGCGACTCGATGATCGAAGCAGGTATCAACGACGGTGACGTGGTGGTGATCCGCGAGACCTCGGATGCCTCGGACGGCGACATCGTCGTGGCCCAGATCGAAGGCTACGAGGCTACGCTGAAACGGTTCCGCCGCAAGGGCGACATGATCGTCCTCGAGGCCGCGAACCCGATCTACGAACCGCGCGTGCTGCCGCAGGGGGCTGTCACCGTGCAGGGCCGTCTTGTCGGCCTGATCCGCACCTACTGATCCGCAACCGCAGAGCGCGCCAGCCGTAACGGTTCCGGCGCGCCACCGTGCCAGAGCCTGTGGCCTGAAAGGTCACGGTCCGTCACCACCTGCACACCGCCCCTCAGCCAGACCGCGACGGATCCGCTCTCTTCGAGGCGCGGCGGGTCGAAGACCTCGCAGCCGCCCGGCAGGCTCAGCGCCACGCTGGACACCACGATCTGACCCGAATGGCAGCTGGTGACGCTGCGCGCGGCGCGCTTGCCCTGCAGGTGCAGGATCTCGAGATCCCCGATGGTGGCCCGCGCCACGCGACCCTCGACCGGCGCGGGCCAGAGCGCCGCCGCGTCGGGCTGCACATGACCCAGCCCGTCGTTTTCAAGCCAGACCCCCGCCACGAATCCGGAACCGCGTTCGCGCGACAGCGCCCGCCCCTCCGGCAGCATGATCCCCACCAGCGTGCCACTGTCCGAGATCAGCACCCCGGGCCTGTCGGTTCCCACCCAAAGCACCACCGCCAGGCCCAGTGGCGCCAACCCGGCCAGCCGCCCACGGCCGCGCCAAAGACACAAGAGCAGCCCGCCAAGGGCGATCAGCGGCAGCACCCAGGAACCGGGTGCCACGACATGTCCGACAGAGCCTTCCCAACCCGCCACCGTATGCGCAACGCCCAGGATCCAGCCCAGTCCCAGCGCCATCAGTTCCAAGGCGATCCAATCCAGCCCCAGGGGCATCAGCAGCGCCGCCAGCACAGCCAGCGGAACCACCCAGATCCCCATAACCGGCACGGCCACCAGGTTCGCCAACAGCCCGTAATGTGCCACCTGGTTGAAATGCGCCATGCCCACCGGGGCCGTTGCCGCCCCTGCCACGGCCGAGGACACGACGACCGACAGGATCGGCGCGATCCAGCGTGGCCAATTGCGGTCGCGCTGGAGCAGGCTGAACTGTTCAAAGACCGCGACCAGCGCGGTGGTGGCGGCAAAGGACATCTGGAACCCCGGCCCCAGCAGCGCCTCGGGCCGCATCACAAGGACCACCAGCGCCGCAATGGCCACGCTCCGCAAGCTCAATGCCCGGCGGTCCAGCATCAGTGCGAAGAGCGCCGCCGCCACCATGATGAAGGCCCGTTCCGTCGCCACGTTACCACCGGAAAGCGCAAGGTAACCCGCGGCGGCCAGCAACGCCCCAAGGGCCGCCAGCTTCTTGCCGGGCCAGTGATGGCGCGCGTGACGCGGCAGAATCAGCGCCAGCCGCAGGGCGGCGAACACGAAGCCCGCCAACAGTCCCATGTGCAGGCCCGAGATGGCCAGAAGATGCGCCAGGTTGCTGTCCCGCAGCGCCTGCAACGTCTCCTGCCCCATGCCGGAACGGTCCCCGGTCATGATCGCGGCGGCAAAGGCGCCCCGTTCACCCGGCAGGGCCGCCTGGACCCGCGCCGACAACCACAGCCGCATCCGCGCCACGGGCAGGCCCTCGTCCGCCTCTTCCAGCAGCAAGACCGGCGAGCGCGTATAGCCCACGGCCCCCAACCGCAGGAACCAGGCGTGGCGGCGGAAATCGAACCCGCCGGGTTCGACCGCGCCGCCGGGGGGCGACAGGTGCCCGGTCAGGATCACCACCTGGCCCGGGCGCGGATCGAGATAGCCCTGTGTCCCGTGCAGGGAGACCCGCACCCGGTGTGGGGTCTCGTCCGGGTCCATGCGTTCCAGCACCACCCGGTCCAGCGTCAGCCGCAGCGCGTCCGAGGCAGAGCGGTCGATCTGGATCACGCGTCCCTCGATCGCGCCGTAGTACCGGAAATCCAGGACCGGCCCGGCCACCTGCTGCGCCCGGACACCCGCCAGAGCGAACCCGGCTGCCGCCAGCGCAACCGCGCCCACGAGCGGCCCCCAAAGCGGTCCGGCGCGATGCTGGACCAAGGCAAGACAGCCAAGCCCGCCACAGGCCCAGAGCACCGCCGCCGAAGGCTCGGCGCGGAGCGCGAAATAGATCCCGATGCCGGTTGCCAGGCAGACCGGCGCCCAGGGAAAGAGATGGCCGCGTTGCCCCAGGAGGAGGGCGGCCAGCCACGTCAGGACCTGACCCATGCTTGCCCCCCGTTGGGCGGCTCGTTAAGGAACGGCAAAGCCTAGCCCCGATGCCGTTATGAAAAGGTTAACCAAGATGTCCGACGCCCAGGTCGTCACCCGCTTTGCCCCCTCGCCCACCGGTTTCCTGCACATCGGCGGCGCCCGCACCGCGCTGTTCAACTGGCTCTATGCCCGGGGCCGTGGCGGCAGGTTCCTGTTGCGGATCGAGGACACGGATCGCGCGCGCTTGACCCCCGAAGCGACAGAGGCAATCCTGCGCGGGCTGGACTGGCTGGGACTGGACCATGACGGCGAGGTCGTAAGCCAGTTCGAACGCGCCCCCCGCCATGCCGAGGTTGCCCATCAGCTGCTCGCCAAGGGCGCGGCCTACAAGTGTTTCTCTACGCAGGAAGAAATCGAGGCCTTCCGCGAAGCGGCCCGGGCCGAGGGACGCTCGACCCTGTTCCAGAGCCCCTGGCGCGATGCCGATCCCGCCACGCATCCGGACGCCCCCCATGTTGTCCGCCTGAAAACACCGCAGGACGGCGAGACGGTTATCGAGGACCAGGTTCAGGGACGCGTCACCATCCGCAACGACCAGCTGGATGATATGGTGCTGCTGCGCTCGGACGGGACGCCGGTCTACATGCTGGCCGTCGTGGTCGACGATTTCGACATGGGCGTGACCCATGTGATCCGGGGCGACGACCACCTCAACAACGCCGCGCGGCAGATGGGCATCTATGCCGCGATGGGCTGGCCGCTGCCGGTCTACGCGCATATCCCCCTGATCCACGGGCCGGACGGCAAGAAGCTGTCGAAACGTCATGGCGCGCTTGGCGCCGACGAATACCAGAAGATGGGCTACCCGGCGGCGGGCATGCGCAACTACCTGGCGCGGCTGGGATGGAGCCACGGCGACGACGAATTCTTTACCGATGCGCAGGCCCAGGAGTGGTTCGGCTTGGACGGGATCGGCAAGTCGCCGGCCCGGTTCGATCTCAAGAAACTGGAGAACCTCTGCGGCCAGCACATCGCGATCAGCGACGATGCTGCACTGCTGCAAGAAATCGAGGCGTTTCTTGCAGCCATAGGCGAATCCGCCCTGACCGCGACGCAGCGTGACGGATTGCTTCGTGCGATGTATTGCCTCAAGGACCGGGCCAAGACACTGCCGGAACTACTTGAAAAGGCGCATTTTGTTTTGACGGATACGCCAATTCAGCCGGATGAGAAGGCATCGAAGAACCTTGACACGGTATCCCGTGGTATACTGGCCTCGTTGACGCCGCACCTGCAAGATGCTAGCTGGTCCCGAGACGAACTGGAGGCGGTTCTGAACCGTTTCGCCGAGGATCAGGGGACCAAGTTCGGCAAGCTGGCCGGCCCGCTGCGGGCCGCTCTTGCCGGACGCGCCGTGACGCCTTCGGTCTTCGACATGATGCTCGTCCTGGGCCGCGACGAAAGCCTTTCGCGCCTGGCCCGGGCCGCGGCCGAACAAGAGGGCTGAAGCCCCGGACCGGCCATGTGACTTCAACCGGCAGGGCCGTCTCACGGCCCCGCTTCACGATATAAGAGGGATGACAAGCATGGCTGAGACCAGCAAGACCGCGACGCTTTCGATCGACGGCAAGGATTTTGAACTGCCGATGCATTCGCCGACCGCCGGTCCGGACGTGATCGACATTCGCAAGCTCTACGGCCAGGCCGGTGTCTTCACCTACGACCCCGGTTTCACCTCGACCGCCTCCTGCGATTCGACCATCACCTTCATCGACGGCGACAAGGGCGAATTGCTGCATCGCGGCTACCCGATCGACCAGCTGGCTTCGAAATCGCATTACCTCGAAGTCTGCTTCCTGCTGCTCTACGGCTACCTGCCCAAGGCCGATGAACTCGAGAACTTCGAGAACACGATCACCCGTCACACGATGATCCACGAGCAGATGTACAACTTCTTCCGGGGGTTCCGGCGGGACGCGCATCCGATGGCCGTGATGGTGGGCGTGGTCGGCGCGATGGCGGCCTTCTACCACGATTCGACCGACATCAACGATCCGCGCCAGCGCGAGATCGCATCGCACCGCCTGATCGCCAAGATGCCGACGATCGCCGCGATGGCCTACAAGTATTCGGTCGGCCAGCCCTTCGTCTATCCGCGCAATGACCTGGATTACGCGGCGAACTTCCTGCACATGTGCTTCTCGGTCCCGGCCGAGGAATATGTCGTCGACCCGATCCTGAGCCGCGCGATGGACAGGATCTTTACCCTGCACGCCGACCACGAGCAGAACGCCTCGACCTCGACCGTACGCCTGGCCTCGTCCTCGGGTGCCAACCCCTTTGCCTGCATCGCCGCCGGCATCGCCTGCCTCTGGGGCCCGGCCCACGGTGGCGCCAACCAGGCCTGCCTGGAAATGCTCAAGGAAATCGGCTCGCCCGAGAACATCCCCGAGTACATCGCCCGCGCCAAGGACAAGAACGACAGCTTCCGCCTGATGGGCTTTGGCCACCGGGTCTACAAGAACTTCGACCCGCGCGCGAAGGTCATGAAGCAGTCCGCCGACGAGGTGCTGGACCTGCTGGGCGTCGAGAACAACCCGATCCTCGCCACCGCCAAGGAACTGGAGAAACAGGCGCTCGCCGATCCCTACTTCTCCGAGAAGAAACTGTTCCCGAACGTCGATTTCTACTCGGGCATCATCCTCGAGGCGATGGGCTTCCCGACCTCCATGTTCACGCCGATCTTTGCGCTGTCGCGCACCGTCGGCTGGGTCAGCCAGTGGAAGGAAATGCTGAACGATCCGCAGAACAAGATCGGCCGCCCGCGCCAGCTCTACCTAGGCGAGACCATGCGCGACTACGTCGACATCGAAAACCGCTGAACGCGGGACAGATCAAAATGAAAAGGCCCGGGCACACCGCCCGGGCCTTTTCCATTGGCCCCTCGCTGTTTCTTTGGGCCGAAAAATACCTCCGGGGGAGCCGAAGGCGGGGGCAGAGCCCCCTGCAGGCCTCACCGCCCCTCGTAAACCGCCGGGCGCTTTTCGTGAAAGGCCACGACCCCCTCCTTGAAGTCCCTCGTCTTGCCGCATTCCCCCTGCAATTTCGACTCTACCCCCAGTTGTGCCTCCAGATCGTTGTCGTACGAGGCGCGCAGGGCCTGTTTCACCCGCGCATAGGCCGCCGTCGGCCCCTGCGCCAGGTGCCGCGCGCGCGCCGCGACATGGGCGCCAAAGACGTCGTCGGCCACTGCTTCCCAGATCATGCCCCAGGCATCCGCCTGCGCCGCCGTGATCTTTTCGGCGAACAGCGCCGCGCCCATTGCCTTGGCCAGCCCCATCTGCCGCGGCAGCAACCACGTGCCCCCCGCATCCGGGATCAGCCCGATCCGGGTGAAAGCCTGCAGGAAGAACGCCGATTCCGCCGCGATCACAACGTCGGCCGAGAGCGCAAGGTTGGCGCCTGCCCCCGCGGCCGCGCCGTTCACCGCGCTGATGGTCGGCACCGGGCAGTCATAGATCGCCCGCAGCATCGGTACGTATTCGTCACGCAGGGTCCGCTCCAGGTCCAGGTTGGCGGCATTGCCGCCATCGCCCAGGTCCTGCCCCGAACAGAACGACCGGCCGGTGCCCGTCAGCACGACAACCCGCGCCTCGCGCCCGCCTCGCTCGACCGCATCGGTAATCTCGGCCCGCATCTGGGTGTTCAATGCGTTCATCACGTCTGGCCGGTTCAGCGTCACGGTGGCGATGTCCTCGGCCACTGCGTAGGTGATCATGTCATATTGCATGGGTGTGCTCCCTGTAACCTTGGCGGCATCAAACATCGCAGCCGGGGGAATGGCAAAGCCAAACGCCGCGTCACGGGCGCAACACGCGGGCGATCAGGGCACGCGCCTCGGCGCTGGGACGCCGTTCCAGCCGGACATAGGCGCAGCCCGCCCGATCGCGCCGCAACAGCCCGTGTTCGATCATCGCCCGGCGAATCTGGGCCGCATCGCGAAAGCTGCACAGCGCGTCGATCCGGGCACTGATCTCACGTTCCGTCCAATTGGTCTCCGGCGGCAGCTGCGCCCAGACCACCCAGAGGCAGAGGCCCTGTACGGATGTGCGCCTCGGCCAGTCCGTGAACCGGGCCGCATCGTCAAAGAACCGGGCGGCGCGGGCAACCGCGCGGTCGTCCAGAGGCTCTGCCGGGCTGTCGCCCAGCCGCGCGCGCATGTGCTGGTAGTTGCGATAGCCCGCAGCGCGGGCAATCAGCCCCAGCATCTCGAGGTGCGAGGGCGGGTTGTCCAACCCTGCGCGCAGGGACTTGGCAAAGACCGAGAGGTCGGGAATGGTCAGGGCAATGGGATCACGAGACATGATGTCCTCCGTCACCGATACCGCGTCCCCATATCGGGGAAAGGAGGGCCGCCCTTGTCCAAGGGTATCGCGAAGGCAATCCACGGGATCATGCTGTCGCAGGTTTAGCGAAAGGCGGCGCCTGGGTGAACTGCGGACCCGTGAAAGCCGATTAGCAGAAAGCCGGGGCCCGGTCCATCGCCGTTGACCCTGGCACCCCCCGCCTGTCATGCTTGCGTCCATGAGCTACAAACCGGACGGCTATACAGATCTTTCGCCCTATCTCGTCGTTTCCGATCCCGAGGCGGTCCTGCAGTTCTGCGAGACCGTCTTTGGCGCCACCCGGCTGCGGGTCTTTCACGATGGTGACAGGATCCTGCACGCAGAGTGCCGCATCGGGGATTCCGTGCTGATGATGGGCGGGGCAGAAGGCGCCGCCGGAACGGTTGTGCATCTCTATTTGCCCGATCCGGATGCGGCGCATGCAAAGGCGCTGGAACTGGGGGCGGAAGAAATCCAACCGATGCTGGACAAAGGCGACGGCGACCGTCGCGGCGGGTTTCGCACCCCCTGTGGGACACAGTGGTTCGTGGCAAAACAGATGGGCGCGCCAGCCTGACGACGCCCGGGGGCCTCAGCCCTCCTCGCCCTTCAGCAATTCGTCCAGGCGCTTCTGCTCTTCCGGAGACAGCCCCTCATCCCCTGCCCCGGCCGCCAGAGAGCGGCGGCGCACATAGGCCATACCCACGACCAGCGCCAGCAGGAACAGCCCCGGCCCCGAGGCCCAGAGCAGCCAGTTCCAGCCGCCTGTCGTGGGTTTCAGCAGGACAAACTCGCCGTAGCGATCGACGATGAACGCCACCACTTCCTCGTTGGAGTCGCCCGCCATGATCCGCTCACGCACGAGGATGCGCAGGTCACGCGCCAGCGAGGCGTTGCTTTCGTCGATGCTTTCATTCTGGCAGACGAGGCAGCGTAGCCCGGCTGAAATATCCCGCGCCCGGGCCTCCAGCGCCGGATCGTCCAGCATCTCGTCCGGCTGAACCGCCAGCGCCACGTTGGCCACGAGGGCGAACAACAGGCCAAGCATGTAGGACGGGGATTGTCCCCGCCGCCCGGTGTTCCCCATCATTCCGCGGGCACCCCCTGTGCCGGTGCCGATTTCCGCGCCCCGGCGGCAATCCGGTAACGTCGGTCGGACAGGCTGAGACAGCCGCCCAAGGCCATGATGATCGCCCCGGCCCAGATCCAGTTGGCCAGCGGCTTGATATAGATCCGCATGACCCATCCGCCGTTGTCCTGCGGATCGCCGATCACGACGTAGACGTCCCGCATCACGCGGTAGTCGATGGCTGCCTCGGTCGTGGGCATCTGGGCCACCGGATAAACACGTTTCTCCGGGTTCAGCACGGCGATCTCACGCCCATCGGTCGTCACCCGGACCTCCCCCATCGTGGAGTTGTAGTTCGGCCCCTGAACCCTGTTGACGCTCAGCAGGGTGAATTCAAAATCCCCAACGGTCCAGGGTTCGTCGATATGGGCGACGCGGATGTCTTCCTCTTGCCAGGCCAGAAGCCCGGCGATGCCCAACATGGTGATCCCGAGGCCCGCATGGGCGACAGCCTTGCCCCATTCCGCGCGCGGCAACCGCAGCAGGCGCGAGAAATCCCGCGACTGGCCGGTGCGTCCGATCAGGTCGGTGACGGCCCCGGCAACGATCCAGGTGCCCAGGAAAACGCCAATCGGTCCCATCAGGCTGCGTCCGGTCTGCATCGCCCAGACCAGCCCCATCAACGCGATGGCAAGACCGAAGGCAGGTGTCAGAGACCGCAGCACGCGATCCAGCTTGCCCCGTTTCCAGCTGATCATCGCGCCCACTGGCAGGATCAGCCCAAGCACCACCATGAAGGGTGTGAAGGCCATGTTGAAGAAGGGCGCACCTACCGACAGCTTCCGGTCGAACAGCATTTCGGCCACGAAGGGCCACATGGTGCCGACGAAGACGACAAAGCTGGAAACCGCCAAAAGAATGTTGTTCACCACCAGGGCGCTTTCACGGCTGACAACGCCGAAGACGCCCTTGGATTCCATCACGTTCGACCGCGCCGCGAACAACGTCAGCGCACCGCCGGTAAAGAACAGCAGGATATAGAGGATAAACTTGCCACGCACCGGGTCATTGGCGAAGGCGTGGACCGAGGTCAGCAGGCCGGACCGCACGATGAAGGTGCCAATCAGCGAGAAACCGAAAGCCAGGATTGCCAGCAGGATGGTCCAGCTTTTCAGCGACTCGCGCTTTTCCACGACGATGGCCGAATGCAGCAGCGCTGCGGCAAAGAGCCAGGGCATGAAGCTGGCATTCTCGACCGGGTCCCAGAACCAGAAGCCACCCCAGCCCAGTTCGTAGTAGGCCCACCATGACCCCAGCGCGATGCCGATGGTCAGGAAGATCCAGGCCGCCAGAGTCCAGGGGCGCACCCAGCGTCCCCAGGCCGCGTCCACCCGTCCCTCGATCAAGGCGGCGACCGCAAAGCTGAAACAGATGCTCAGCCCGACGTACCCCAGGTAGAGAAACGGCGGGTGAAACGCCAGCCCCGGGTCCTGCAGCAAAGGGTTCAGGTCCGTGCCGTCGATCGGCGGAATGCTGAGACGCGTGAAGGGGTTCGAGGTGAAGATGATGAAGGCATAGAACGCCGCCGAGACCGAGCTTTGCACTGCCAGCACGCGGGCGCGCAATGTCGGTGGGATATTGGTGCCGAACCAGGCCGCACAGGCCCCGAAAAGCGCCAGGATCAGAACCCAGAGCAACATGGACCCCTCGTGGTTCCCCCAGACCCCCGAGATCTTGTAGATCATCGGCTTGGCCGAGTGGCTGTTCTCATAGACCAGCTTCAACGAGAAGTCGGAGACGACAAAGGCATAGGTCAGCGCCGCGAAACTGCTTGCGACCAGCAGAAATTGCAGCGTCGCCGCCGGTTCTGCAACGGCCATCCACCCGGGCCACCGCTTGTGCGCGCCCACCAGGGGCATGACCATCTGAACCAGCGAGACCAGGAAGGCCAGGATCAGGGCGAAGTGTCCGAGTTCTGTAATCATGTCTCGGGTTATAGTTGCGCCGCCCTTCCGGGCCAATCGTTTTCGCCCGGATACCCCGATCACATTGTCGCAATGATATGCGTGCTGCCCTGCCCAATCAAAAAAAGCCGCGCCCCCGTGCAGGAGCGCGGCCATCGAGCGGCCATCGAAATGAAACTTGGAGATCGGCTAGCCGGCGGTCCGCCTCCAGTCGGCAAGCGCCGGGTTGTCCGATGGCGCCTCGAATGTCGCGGTTTCGACCGGGGCATCGGCATCCGGAGTCACATTTCGCAGCGCCTCGACATCCTTGACCGTCTGCACCACTTGCGGGACCGCCGCCATCGTCACCGCCAGGTCACGCTGGAAATCCTGCCCCTTGGCTTGGTGGCGCGCGCCGAAGTAGAAACTGACGATGGCCGCCAGCAGCCACCACAGGGGCTCCGGCACCAGCGCGATGCCCGCCATGCGCGCCGCGAACCAGACCGGATCGACCATCGCCGCCACGAACATGCCCAGCGTCCCCAGGGCCATCGCCGGACGCGGAACGCGGTTCAGTGCGTCCATCAGCCTGTCGAACCAGCCGCGACGGCGAATGCGGAACTCGCCCGCCATCTGCGCCAGCGCCGCGGCCTGTGCCTCGGCGCCGCGCTGCGCCTGGGCCTCGGCATTGACGCGGAACACCTCCGCCGTCTCCGTCACCACGTTGCGGCCAGAGCCGAACAGCACACCAAGAAGCTGACCGATCAGCCCCATGCCGCCACCCG
>NZ_JARAMO010000311.1:0-16635 GCF_028807275.1 Mameliella sp. AT18 | reverse complement strand
ATCGAAAGCCATGTCCTGCAGGCCTTTGTGTCCGAAGGTTTGAAACCCCTCCTCCCTGGGGTGATCACCTTCGGCGCCGGCCACTTCTATTGCAGCCAGTCCGACAAGGGCGGCCTGGTCTTCGGCGGCGACCTCGACGGATACAATTCCTACGCGCAGCGCGGCAACCTGCCGGTGGTCGAGGATGTCTGCGAAGGCGGCATGGCGATCTTCCCCAACCTGGGCCGTGCGCGCCTGTTGCGGATGTGGGGCGGGATCATGGACATGTCGATGGATGGCTCGCCCATCATCGACCGCACCCATATCGACGGGCTCTATTTCAACGGCGGCTGGTGTTACGGCGGTTTCAAGGCCACCCCGGCGTCGGGCTATGCCTATGCGCATCTGCTGGCCACCGACACCCCGCACAAGACTGCCACCGCCTATCGCTTCGATCGTTTCGCCACCGGACACATGATCGACGAAAAGGGCATGGGCAACCAGCCCAACCTGCACTGAGCGAGGACAGGACATGCTGATAAACCACCCAATCCTTGGCCCCCGCGACGCTGCCGAATTCGTCTACAAGGGCGACGCGAGGCTGATCCAACGCCCCGACTGGCAGGCGGACGACGCAGTCGCACAGTTCACCGACTACGGCTATTTGCGCGACAACCCGGCGGGCCTGCACCGCGAATTGTGGTTCCACGAACAGGGCGACCGGTCCTGGCTGGTCGTGACCCGCGACACCACCACACATGAAATCACCAAGGTAGAGCTGGCGCGCGATGTCGCGCGGGCCGAGGGGCGCTCCAGATGAGTGACAAGAACCGACTGAACGGCGGCCTGATCGAACGCAACAGGCCCATGTCCTTCACCTTCGACGGCAAGCGCTACGGCGGCTATGCCGGGGATACACTGGCCTCGGCGCTCTTGGCAAATGGCGTGCGCCTGATGGGCCGATCCTTCAAGTACCACCGCCCGCGCGGCGTCCTGACCGCCGGTTCTGAAGAGCCGAATGCCATCGTCGAGCTGCGCAGCGGCGCCCGGAAAGAGCCGAACACCCGCGCCACCACGGCGGAACTCTTCGACGGGTTGACCGCGAATTCGCAGAACCGCTGGCCGTCGTTGACGTTTGACGCGATGGCGATCAACGACCGGCTGTCGACCTTCTTTGCCGCCGGGTTCTACTACAAGACCTTCATGTGGCCCGCCGCCTTCTGGGAAAAGCTCTACGAGCCGATGATCCGCCGCGCCGCGGGCCTTGGCACGTTGGCGCATGAACCGGACCCGGACTGCTATGACAAGGGTTTCCTGCATTGTGACGTGTTGATCATCGGCGCGGGTCCTGCCGGCCTCGCAGCCGCGTTGACGGCCGGGGAATCCGGCGCCCGCGTGATCCTCGCCGAAGAGGATTTCCTGCTGGGCGGCCGGCTGAACGCGGAAAACGGCCTGCTGGCGGACGAGGACGGCGTGACATGGGCCGCGCAGACGGTGGCCCGCCTGCAAGCCATGCCCAACGTGCGGGTCATGCCGCGCAGCACGGTGATCGGCGCCTTCGATCACGGCATTTATGGCATGGTCGAGCGGGTCAGCGATCACCTGGCGGAACCCGCCGTCGGAAAACCCCGTCAGATCCTGTGGCGCATCTATTCCAAGCGCGCGATCCTCTCTGCCGGGGCCACGGAACGGCCCATCGTCTTTGAAAACAACGACCGGCCCGGCATCATGCTGGCCTCGGCCATGCGCAGCTATGCCAACCGCTGGGCGGCGACACCGGGCAAGGCCGTGGCCGTCTTCACCAATAACGACGACGGGCACCGTACTGCTGCCGACCTTCACGCCAAGGGCGTCAAGGTCACGGTGATCGACACCCGCCCCGACGCCGGAGTGACCCCAGACTACGAGATCCTCTCCGGTGCACAGGTGGTCGACACCAAAGGGCGGCTCGGGCTGAAATCCGTTGACGTGAAGCTGTCGAACGGCGGCACGCGGACGCTCTTTGTCGATGGACTGGGTGTTTCCGGTGGATGGAACCCCAACGTCCACATGACCTGTCACCAGCGCGGACGCCCGCAATGGGACGAGACGCTTTGCGCCTTTGTGCCCGGCGGCACAATGCCGACCGGCCTGATCCCCGCTGGCGCCGCCAATGGGGCCTTCAGCACCCATGCGGCGCTCAGCTCGGGCCAGGACGCGGCGGCCACCGCCTTGGGTGATCTGGGCCTGACCGTCACCCGCCCCGACCTGCCGGGCGCCGAGGACGCGCCGGTGCGCGTCGCCCCCTTCTGGCACGTCAAAGGCGCCAAGCGCGCCTGGGTCGACCAGCAGAACGACGTGACCGCAAAGGACGTGAAACTGGCCCACCAAGAGAACTTTACCTCGGTCGAGCACCTCAAGCGTTACACGACGCTGGGCATGGCCACGGACCAGGGCAAGACCTCGAACATCGCCGGTCTGGCCATCATGGCAGAGGTCGCGGGCAAGCAGATCCCCGAGGTCGGCACCACCATGTTCCGCCCACCCTACACCCCCACCGCCATCGGCGTGCTGGCCGGTCGGTCGCGGGACAAGGACTTTCGCCCGGTCCGCAAGACACCCAGCCACTACTGGGCCGAGGAACAGGGCGCCGTCTTTGTCGAGGTCGGCATGTGGCTGCGTGCACAATGGTTCCCGAAGCCCGGTGAAACCCATTGGCGCGAAAGCGTCGACCGCGAGGTCCTGCAGACCCGGAAATCGGTCGGAGTCTGCGACTGTACCACGCTGGGCAAGATCGACGTCCAGGGCGCCGACGCGGCCGAGTTCCTGAACAAGATCTATGCCAACGGCTTTGCCAAGCTGGCCGTGGGCAAAACACGCTATGGCCTGATGCTGCGCGAAGACGGCATCGCGATGGACGACGGCACCGCCGGTCGCCTGGCCGAGGATCACTTTGTCGTCACGACCACCACGGCCAATGCCGTTCCGGTCTTCCGGCACATGGAATTCGTGCGCCAGTGCCTGTACCCGGACATGGACGTGCAGCTGATCTCGACCACCGAGGCCTGGGCGCAATACGCCGTCGCCGGCCCCAACTCGCGCAAGCTGCTGCAAAAGATCGTCGACCCCGAATTTGACATCTCGAACGAGGGCTTCCCCTTCATGGCCTGTGGCGAGATCACGGTCTGTGGCGGGTTGCGGGCGCGGCTGTTCCGGATCTCCTTCTCAGGCGAACTGGCCTTCGAGATCGCGGTGCCGACCCGCTATGGCGATGCGCTGATGCGCCGCCTGATGAAGGAGGGCAAGGAATTCGACGTGACTCCCTACGGCACCGAGGCGCTGTCCGTCATGCGGATCGAAAAGGGCCACGCTGCGGGCAATGAGCTGAACGGAACCACCTCCGCTTTCAACCTCGGCATGGGCCGCATGGTGTCCAAGAAAAAGGACTCGATTGGGTCGACACTGTCGGAACGCCCCGGCCTGAACGAGGAGGACGCGCTGAAACTGGTCGGTTTCAAGCCGGTCAACGCGGAACACAAGGTTCCTGCCGGTGCGCACCTGATGACGAAGGGCACGCCCGTCGATGCGGCGCACGACCAGGGCTATATCACGTCGGCCTGCTACTCGCCCAACCTCGGCTGTCACATCGGCATCGGCTACCTGAAATCCGGCGACACCCGCCTGGGCGAGGTCGTGCGCCTTGTCAGTCCGCTGACCGGGGTCGACCACGATGTCGAAGTCGTCAGCGCCCATTTCGTCGACCCAGAGGGGGAACGTCTCCGTGCATGATCTGAAACCCATCACCCCGCTTGGCGCCGTCGACCCGCGCGTCGACAATATCGGCCCGCTCACCCTGACCGAGATCACTTCAGTCGCCTTGGCCTCGGTCGCCGCGCGGCTGGGGTCCGAGGAAGCGACACGCAAGACGCTGGGCGAGCTGATCGGGGCCGAGGCCCCTGCCCCGTCGCACCATGCAGGCGACATGTTGACGGCCTTCTGGACCGGCCCGGATCAATGGATGGTCGAGGCGCCCATCAGCACCCACGAGGATCTGGCCCATCGGCTGGTCGCGGCCTTTGGCACCGATGCCAGCGTGACGGAACAGACCGATGCCTGGTGCCGCTTTGACCTGAAGGGAGAAGACCACCCGGCAGTGATGGAACGGCTTTGCGCCGTCGACCTGGCCAACTGGCAAGGCGGCGAGGTTCAGCGCACCACCATCGACCATCTAGGCTGTTTCGTACTTGCGCGCGATGCCCGCACCCTGTCAGTGATCGGCCCGCGCAGTTCGGCCGGATCTCTGCATCATGCGCTGATCACCGCCTGCAGGTCGGTGTTCTGAACGGATCAGACCGAGGGCACCGGACGGTTGCCCTCGGTTCTGTAAAGGTTGATCCGCTTGCGATCTTCCTGCGGGCTCAGCCCGTATTCGGCCCGGTAGTGACGGGTGAAATGCTTGGCGCTGGCATAGCCCACCGCCGCCGCTACATCGGCCACCGCATCGTTGGTATACATGACGATCTGCCGGGCCGCCTGCATCCTGAGCCAGCGAAAATAGGTGGTCGGGTTCTGCCCCGTCGCCTGTTTGAAGCTGCGTTCAAGGTGACGGGGCGAAATATCCAGCCTTTCCGCCAGCTCGGCGACCGAGACAGGCGTCGTCATGTCGGCGGCAAAGACCTCGATCGCGCGGGACACGATGGGCGACAGGTCATCCTGGATGCTGCCGGTCAGATGCACCGGCACCGATTGCTTGACCCCGATCTTGCGCATCATCGGATGCTGGAACCAGCAGGCCACCTCAGTCGCGACATGACCGCCCAATGCCGCGTCGATGAACCCCAGCGCCAGGTCAAAGGCCGCGGCCGCGCCAGAGGCCGTGACGCAACGTCGTGACACCTCAATGACCTCGTCGCTGTGGGGAATCTCCGGAAATTCGGTGGCAAAAGCCGCCTCATAGCACCAATGCACGGACAGTCTTTCGCCCGGGACCGCACCACTTCGGACCAGCGGAAAGACCCCCCCGCTGATCGCGCCCAGCGTGCAGCCGTGCCGCCCAAGCCGTCGCAGATGCGCCGCGCTGCGCGGGTCGGCAAACTTGACCGCCGGCGCTGAAAGCAAGAGCAGGTAGTCCACCTCATCCACGTCTTCCAGCAATGTCTGCGGCTCAAACGGGATGCCCGCGCTGGACTGCACCGCCCGGGACGCTTCGGCCACCAGTGTCCATTCAAAGGCGGTGGTGCGCGAAATCTCGTTCGCGGCGCGCAGGGGTTCGATCACCGATGTCAGGCAGGCCATCGGGAATCCCGGGAACAGGAGGAAGCCGATCTTCTTCGTCATCAGAACCAATCTCCGACCAATCCGACCAATTTTTAACCACAGGAATATTTTTTTGCAATGGAGTGAATTTTCGCTACACTAAGACCATATACAAGTGACCGGAATTTGAGGCTAAATCCAGAGAGACCGCATGAATGTAGAGTCGTCGAAAACCATGACCAAGCTCATCCAGGATCCGCACAGCCTGCGCGAGGAACGAGAGAAGGTACTGGAGGTCGCCATCGGTCGTGAAGTCCGGGCCTATCGCAAGCAACAGGGGATCACGGTCGCGGAATTGTCCCGGCTGACCGACCTGTCCATCGGGATGCTGTCCAAGATCGAGAATGGCAACACCTCGCCCTCTCTGACAACCCTGCAGACATTGGCCAATGCCCTCTCGGTCCCGTTGACCGCCTTTTTCAAGGGCTACGAGGAACGCCGCGAAGCCGTGCATACCAAGGCTGGCGAGGGTCTGGAAATCGAACGGGCCGGCACCCGCGCAGGCCATCAGTACAACCTCCTTGGTCATATCGGGTCGAACTCCAGCGGCGTGATCGTCGAACCCTATCTCATCACGCTGAACACCGAGTCCGACACCTTCAAGACCTTCCAGCACGATGGGATCGAGATGATCTACATGCTGGAGGGCAAGCTGGGCTACCTGCACGGCAACCAGCACTACCCGCTGGAACCGGGCGATACGCTGTTCTTTGACGCCGACGCCCCGCATGGTCCCGAGGTGCTGATCGAACTTCCGGCGCGTTATCTCTCGATCATCTGCTATCCGCAAAAGACCTGATCACCGGGCCCGGTGACGCAAAAAGCCCCCGCAGTGCGGGGGCTTTTCCGTTTCCTGTCACTTTTGCAGTGGCGGTTCGGTGTCGAGATCAGGCCAGACACCGGGCGAGGTCGGCAGGCCGTCATCATACTGGCTGAGATAGTCCAGCATCATCGGACGGTTGTCGATGAACCCCTTGTAGGTCGCCAGTTCCTCCGGCAGGTCGCGGATCACCCGGTGCAGGCGGCGCCCCCATTTCGGAATACTCACGATGTCCTGGAAGGCGATCAGGTAGCAGCGGATCGGGAACAGCAGCGCGTTCGAGCGCGGCAGCCGATAGAAGGTCTGCAGTTCGACACGCAAGTGCTGCTTGGACCCGATGTTTTCCGGTGTCAGGGTCGTCTTCTGCACGCCCCATTTGTGATAGTTCTCGGGGCTGGTATCCAGCAGCGGGTTGACCGTCATGGTCCAGTTCAGCCGCCGCGCCGGCGCGCCCTGCTGGATATTCAGCAGGAATTTCAGCGCCCGCTTGAAGATCCCCATCTCATGCGCCAGCGGCACGGGTGCGTGCCACTCGAAGAAATCCATGCCGATGTCGAAATCCAGGCTCCAGTCCGCCTGGGTCGTGATCATGCCCGCGTCCATGTAGAGCATGTCGTTACGCTGATCGAGCACTGCGTAGTCGCCCTGCGCCTGCCGCGTGATGTACTCCAAAGGCCCGCAGGGCAGTGTCGTCTCGTCGAGGAAGGTAAAGGTATGGTCGATGCCCATCGGCTTGTTGATCCAGCGCCAGCGATTGCCGTCGCGGTGCAGCTCGAACAGGTCCGGGTAGTCCTCGGACTTGGACACCATGATCAGTTCCAGCGTGTCCCAGCCGGCCAGCGTCATGTGCGGCAGAGACTGGCAACGCAGCGGATCGTCCGCGAGGACGATGGCCCGGTCCCGCATTTCCGAAACGTAATGCTCGTCGACGTCGAACCGCTTTTCGTAGACCGACCCCTCTGGCCCGCCCCGGTGCTGCTCCATGTTCACCGAATACATGTAGCTGTCTTCGTGGAACGGGAACGGAAAGCGCTTGATGGCCCAGTCCGAATTCCGGAACGAATAGTCGTCGCGGAAGGTTTCTTCGTTGAATTGAATCGTCATGGTCGCTCCCCCTATCGGTCCAGAACCAGCGTCTTGCCGACAAAGCGGCTGACGCAGGGCATGATCTTCTTGCCGCTGGCATGTTCGTCATCATCCAGCCAGTGATCGCGGTGGATGAACTCGCCATCCGCCTCGACGACATCGGTCTCGCACTGACCGCAGGCACCGCCACGACAGAGGAAGGGCGCCTCGACGCCGCAGCGTTCGATCGCTTCCAGCAGGCTCTCGTGTTCGCCCACCTGGATGACGATGTCGGATTTACACAGGCGCACCTCGAAGGGTTTGCCGGGTTGCGGGGCCAGGAACTCCTCGGAATGCACGTTCTCATCCGGCCATCCATGCGCGGCGGCGGTCTTGTGCACCCACTGGATCATGCCCTGCGGCCCGCAAACGTAAACATGCGTGCCCAGCGGCTGACCATCCAGCAGATCTTCCAGCGCAATGGCCTGTTTCTTGTCGTCGTAGTAGACATGCACCTTGTTCGGATGGCGCGAGGTCAGCTCGTCCACATAGGTGCCCAAGGCCTCGCTGCGGCAGGCGTAATGCAGTTCCCAGGCGCCGCCCATCCGTTCCAGGTGCGCGATCATCGCCATGAAAGGCGTGATGCCGATGCCGCCGGCAAGAAAGACATGCTTGCGCCCGCGCAGGTCCAGCGGGAACAGGTTCACCGGATAGGTGATCGTCATCGCGTCGCCGACCTTGACCTTCCGGTGCATGAAGAGCGAGCCGCCACGGCCCTCATCATCGCGCCGGACGGAGATGGCGTATTTGGTGGAATCCGCCGGATCGGACATCAGCGAATAGGGGTTGAGCCGCGTGCGGCCGTCGTCGTTCATCTCGACCACGGTATGCGCGCCCGCCGAGAACGGCGGAAAGGGCAAACCGTCACGGCGCGTGAATTCGAACCGGGTGACCAGATCGTTCAGGGGGACAATGGCGCTGACCTCGACCTCGATCTTCTCGGCGCCTGCCTTGGCTTTCTGGGGGGCAGCACTCATTTGTATAGCTCCACGGGTTCGGGCACGTTTCCGGGATCCTCGGCGTCCACCCGGACGCCCTGGAAGGCAGCCAGCCGGCGCGAATAGTGATCGCGCACGAACAGGTTCAGCCCGCAATGCGAACAGACGAAGGGATCGGTCATCACGTCCTCGGTGATGCCCTTGCAGTGCACGCACTGCATTCGACGCGCGACCGATCCACGATGTTCGGTCTGAATCGCGGAATGCGGGATGCCGGCGGTCATCGCCTCGTTCTGGGCCTGCCCCATCAGCCCCTCGGTCCCGGTCAGGTAGACCTGCAGACCCATGTGGGCGTCCAAGAGCACCCGGCGGATGCGCTGGACAGAGGCCTCGTAGGTCGGGCCGACATAGAATTGCGCCGGTTCCAGAGCCTTCAGGCGATCGACATAGGTCTCACCCGTGGCCTTGGGGATGTAGATGATATGCGCCGCGCGAAAGATCGACGCGTCCTGCGCCGCGAGGTCCAGCAGGGCCTCGGCGCCCTCGGCATCCGCGATCATCAGATGCGCCTTGCCCGGTCGCGGTTCAAGCGTGCCATAGACAGGCCGGCTCCGGATGCTTTCGGGGAATTGGAACTTCGACATGCTGCCGTGTCTCCCTTGGGATTCTTGGTGGCAAAAAGGCGCGGCCCGAGGGTCGCGCCTTCTGCATGGCCGGGCGTCAGCCCTTGGCGGTGCGGATTTTCTTGTCCTTGTCGTAGAAGGGCATTTCTTCGGCGACGCAGGGGATTTCGGTGCCATCCGCGTTGCGCACCGTCATCTTGGTTCCGGGAACCGCACAGTCGACCGGCATCCGCGCGATCCCGACCGTGTGGTCGAACAGGTCCGACCGCATGCCGTAGGTCACGACACCAACCGGCTTGCCGTCCTTGAGAAGTTCGGCGCCCTCGTCCGCGGCGGTGGTGCCTTCGAGGCGGACACCGTAGATCTTGAACCGCTCCTTGCCTTCCAGCGCATAGTGGTTCTCGGCGCCGCGGAAGCCCTTCTTGCCAGGGGAGACGGTGAATTCCAGCCCCAGTTCCCACAGCGAGTCGCCGCAGGCGCTGCCATCGGCAAAGGGATAGGTTTCCGAGTTGTCGCCCGGGTAGAACAGCAGGTAGCTTTCGGTCCGCAGCAGGTCGAGCGTCGAGAACTGGACCGGGCGGATACCCATGTCCTTGCCGTCTTCGAGGATGGCATCCCACAGCTCGATCGCGTGGCGGCCCTCGCAGAAGATTTCATAGCCGCGCTCGCCGGTGTAGCCGGTGCGCGAAATCATGACCGGCTTGCCGAACAGCTTGGTCTGGATGATCCCGAAATATGCCAGGTCGCGGATGCCCGCGACGTGTTTTTCCAGGAAGTCCACGGCCACCGGGCCCTGCAGCGACATGTCGTGCAGGTCATCATCGAAGATCATCGAGACGTTCTTGCCGTAGGCGGCCATTGCCAGGCTTTCGTGGCCGGTCCCGGTGCCGTGCACCAGCAGCCAGTAGTTGACCGAGACGCGGTAGATCACGCAGTCGTCGATGAACAGGCCGCGGTCGTCCAGCATCGCGGCATAGACCGCGCGGCCCGGCATCAGCTTGTCCACGTTGCGGGTGGTGGCGCGGTCGATCACGGCCGCCGCGTGCGGACCGCTGAGGTGGACCTTCTTGAGGCCCGACACGTCCATAAGGCCGGCCTTGGTGCGCACCGCCTCGTAGTCTGCCTTGGCGCGTTCGTCGGAGTGGTCATAGAACCAGGCGGTTCCCATGCCGTTCCAATCTTCCAGTTCACCACCGATTTCCGCATGACGCTGAGCCAGCGCCGACGTCCTGTAGATGATCGCCATTCCTTGTCTCCCTGACTCTTAGGTTTGGAGATATTGAGACCGATCCTCCGGAAAAAATCAATACCTGTGTTAAGATTAT
Source organism: Mameliella sp. AT18 (assembly GCF_028807275.1). Classification (NCBI taxonomy): domain Bacteria; kingdom Pseudomonadati; phylum Pseudomonadota; class Alphaproteobacteria; order Rhodobacterales; family Roseobacteraceae; genus Antarctobacter; species Mameliella sp. AT18. The sequence goes on along the minus strand of NZ_JARAMO010000311.1, from coordinate 6,530 downwards.
TTTCCTGACGGGAAACGCATCACAAGCATGATAGCCGGAACGACCATAGGGTAAGACTGACACAAATCTACCCTGCGAGTGAAATAAATTTGACATGATGAATGAGATTCGCTTCCCATTGGTGAAATAAGTTGCACCAAAATCAAAATCCAACACACAGGGAGATAAATAATGGATGGCAACCTGAACGCCCTGACCACGGTGTTCACCGAGTTCTACTACTGGGTGACCGTGGTCTTCATGTTCCTGATTCACGTCGGGTTCTGCATGTACGAGGTCGGCGCGAGCCGCCGGCGCAACCATATGCACACGCTCATGAAAAACGTGATGGTGATCCCGCTGGTCACCGTCACGTTCTTCTTTTTCGGCTGGTGGATCTACTGGGCCTTCCCGATGTTCCCCTTCTTCGGCGGGCTCAACCACGAGATGGGCTCTGGCAACCTGCCCTGGGCACAAACGATGGGCCCGAACGCCGCAGACCGAATCACCGGTGTGTTCTGGGCAGCCTTCCTGCTGTTCTCCTGGACGGCAGCCTCGATCGTGTCGGGTGCCGTGATCGAACGCATCCGCTCCTCGGCCCTTTGGGTGCATGCGGTGCTGATCGGCTCTGTCTGGTGGATCATCGATGCGGCCTGGGGCTGGCACTATGATGGCTGGATGGTGAAATTCCTCGGCTATCACGATGCCTATGCATCCGGGGTGATTCACGCGATCGCGGGCGGATACGCACTGGGCGTGATCGCTGTTCTGGGACCGCGCATCGGCAAGTTCGCCAAGGACGGCACGCCGCGCGACATTCCCCCGCACAATCCCTGGATGCTCACCATCGGGATCTTCCTGATCTACACCGGCTTCTGGGGTTTCTACGCGGCCTGCAACGTGCCCGTGATTTCTCCTGAAGGTATCGGCGGCCAGATCACCGGCACCACCTGGACGGCCACCAACATCTACCTGGCGCCGACGTCCTTGTCCGGCATCACCTTCAACTTCCTGATGTCCCTCTCTGGCGGCCTGATGGCGGCTTACGTGGTGTCCAAGGGCGATGCCTTCTGGACCTTCTCCGGCGGTCTTGCCGGGGTGATCACCGCCTCCGCGGGCAACGACCTCTATCACCCGGTACAGGCGATGCTGATCGCCGCCGTTGGCGTGGTCATCGTCTACCGCCTGCACTTCTGGGTCGAACGCCGGTTCAAGCTGGACGATGCCGTCGGCGCCGTCGCAGTACATGGTTATGCCGGTTTCGTGGGCCTGATCATCGCGGGCTTTGTCCTCTGGGGTGCGCCGTCTTCGCCTTATGAAGGCTATGCCACCGTCAACCCGCTGGGGCAGTTCATCGGCGCCATGATCATGTTCTTCGGTCTCGGGTTCCTGCCCGCCTTCGCCGTGTCCAAAATTCAGGCAGCGATGGGCGTGTTGCGCATTCCCGAGGAGGTCGAGCTTGAAGGTCTCGATTACGCCGAACACCATGCCTACGAAGAGGCCAAGGAGGCCATCATCGAGGCCGACAAGGCCCACCTGGCCACCAAACTCACCCCCGCAGAATAAGGAGCGTCCACTATGTCCTCGATTGGTTACGAAAGCTGGGCCGTAGACCTAGCGGATGTTGGTCCGATCTACCCCTTCCAGGGATCGGAAATGCTGATGGTCGCGCTTGGCGTGATCTTCTGGCTGGGCTGGCACCGCATCCAGTTCGTGCGGGAAAGCGAACACCTGGAACGCGCCAAGAAACGCGCCCTGGACCATGAAAAGGTCCAGCAAAGCGTCGAACGGTACTGATCCCGAGTCCGGCAAGGGCGGGCACATCGCCCGCCCTTGCCTCTCAGGAAAAATTTTTTCATCTTAGTTGCGGCAGCGCTTTTCCGGTGCTAGCCTGAACCGGTCAGCCCGAACCGGGTAGAATCAAGAAAGTGGAGCGACACCAGAATGTGCGGAATTGTCGGACTGTTCCTGAAGGACAAGGCGCTAGAGCCCCAGCTGGGTGCCTTGCTCACCGATATGCTGATCACCATGACCGACCGCGGCCCCGACAGCGCCGGGATCGCGATCTACGGCGCCGAGGACACCTCGGCCTCGAAACTCACCGTCCAGGCCGAAGACCCGGACACCGCCTTTGACGGCCTCGCAGACAAGATGGCCGCAGCCCTGGGTGGCAAGGTCACACTGACCCGAAACGACACCCACGCGGTTCTGCAGGTCCCTGCCGGCAAAGCGGAGGAGGCCCGTACCGCCCTGCGCGAGATCGCTCCGGAGGTCCGCGCGATGTCCTTTGGCGATACGCTGGAAATCTACAAGGAAGTCGGCCTGCCCAAGGACGTGGCAGCGCGTTTCGACATCGCCAAGATGTCGGGCACCCACGGCATCGGCCACACCCGCATGGCCACCGAATCCGCGGTGACCACGCTGGGCGCGCACCCGTTCAACACCGGCTCGGACCAGTGCCTGGTGCACAACGGCTCGCTCTCGAACCACAACTCGCTGCGCCGCAAGCTGCAGCGCGAGGGTATCCATATCGAGACCCAGAACGACACCGAGGTCGGCGCGGCCTACCTGACATGGAAGATGCAGAACGGCGCGACGCTGGGCGAAGCTCTCGAGGCCTCGCTCGAGGATCTCGACGGTTTCTTCAACTTTGTCGTCGGCACCAAGGACGGCTTTGGCGTCGTCCGTGACCCGATTGCCTGCAAACCCGCCGTCATGGCGGAAACCGATCAATACGTGGCCTTCGGCTCTGAATACCGGGCGCTGGTGAACCTGCCGGGCATCGAAACCGCCCGCGTCTGGGAACCTGAACCCGCGACCGTTTACTTCTGGACCCACGACCAGGCCCCCAACCCGAAAAAGAAGGCGGCATGATGCAAACCTACGATCTTCAAGCCAACAGCCTGCGCGAGCTGAACGCCGCGCTGCATGCCCAGGCGAATGACACCAACCAGACCAGCTGGGAAATCGTGAACCCGCGCGGCAGCCACGCCGTCGCCGTGGGCCTCGACGCGCCAATCGAGGTCAGCGTCAAGGGCTCGACCGGCTACTACACCGCCGGCATGAACAAGCAGGCGACCGTGCATGTGCACGGTTCTGCCGGCCCCGGTGTCGCCGAGAACATGATGTCCGGCACCGTGGTCATCGAAGGCGACGCCAGCCAGTACGCCGGCGCCACCGGCCACGGTGGCCTGCTGGTCATCAAAGGCAACGCCTCGTCGCGCTGCGGCATCTCCATGAAGGGGATCAACATCGTGGTGCACGGCAACGTCGGCCACATGTCCGCCTTCATGGCACAATCGGGCAACCTGGTGGTCTGCGGCGACGCGGGCGACGCCCTGGGTGACTCGATCTACGAGGCGCGCCTCTTCGTGCGCGGCTCTGTGAAATCGCTGGGCGCGGACTGCATCGAGAAAGAGATGCGCCCCGAACACATCGAAATCCTGCGCGACCTGCTGGACCGTGCCGGAAGCGATGCCAAGCCTGAAGAGTTCAAGCGGTACGGCTCGGCCCGTCAGCTGTACAACTTCAAAGTCGACAACGCGTATTGAGGGAGACATGAGCGTGAAAGACATCAAGGACAAGACGCCCCCTCGGACGATGCCCATCCAGTCGGCGACCTTCTCGAACCCGATCAACGCCGAAATCCGCCGCGCGGCGGCCACCGGCATCTATGACATCCGCGGCGGCGGCGCCAAGCGCCGGGTCCCGCACTTCGACGACCTGCTGTTCCTCGGCGCCTCGGTCTCGCGTTATCCGCTCGAAGGCTACCGCGAGAAATGCGACACCAAGGTGACTCTGGGCACGCGCTTTGCCAAGAAGCCGATCGAGCTGGACATTCCGATCACCATCGCGGGCATGTCCTTCGGCGCGCTTTCGGGCCCGGCGAAAGAGGCCCTGGGCCGCGGCGCTTCGGCGGCGGGCACCTCGACCACGACCGGTGACGGCGGCATGACCCCAGAAGAACGCGGGCATTCCTCCAAGCTGGTCTACCAGTACCTGCCCTCGCGCTACGGGATGAACCCCGACGATCTGCGCAAGGCGGATGCGATCGAGGTCGTGGTCGGTCAGGGCGCCAAGCCCGGCGGCGGCGGCATGTTGCTGGGCCAGAAGATCTCGGACCGCGTGGCCGAGATGCGCAACCTGCCCAAGGGCATTGACCAGCGCTCGGCCTGCCGTCACCCCGACTGGACCGGCCCGGACGACCTGGAAATCAAGATCCTCGAACTGCGCGAGATCACGGCCTGGGAAAAACCGATCTACGTCAAGGTCGGCGGCACCCGCCCCTACTATGACACCGCCCTGGCGGTGAAAGCGGGCGCCGACGTGGTCGTTCTGGACGGCATGCAGGGCGGCACCGCCGCCACCCAGGACGTGTTCATCGAACATGTCGGCCTGCCGACACTGGCCTGCATCCGCCCTGCGGTTCAGGCCCTGCAGGACCTGGGTGTGCACCGTGAGGTCCAGCTGATCGTCTCCGGCGGTATCCGCACCGGCGCCGACGTGGCCAAGGCCATGGCCCTGGGCGCCGACGCGGTGGCCATCGGCACCGCCGCTCTGATCGCTCTTGGCGACAACGACCCGCGCTGGGAATCCGAATACCAGAAGCTTGGCACCACTTCCGGCGCCTACGACGACTGGCACGAGGGCCAGGACCCGGCAGGGATCACCACCCAGGACGCCGAACTGCAAAAGCGCCTCGACCCGATCGAGGCCGGACGGCACCTGCGCAACTACCTCAGCGTCATGACGCTGGAGGCGCAGACCATCGCCCGTGCCTGTGGTCACAACAACCTGCACAACCTCGAACCCGAGGACCTGTGCGCGCTGACGATGGAAGCGGCTGCAATGGCCCGCGTTCCACTCGCCGGCACTGAATGGTACCCCGGCAAACCCGGCTTCTGAACCAACACGGCGCGGCCTCTTGTAAGAGGCTGCGCCGCTTCACAAGATGGTGCGCAAACAAGATGACGCCCATCGCGAGACAATAGGACAGAGAGGATGACAAAAATGGCAAAAGATCAGGCCGCGCCGGACGCAAAGATCGACCTCGCCACCTACGCCGCTGAACGCGGCGTCAAGTATTTCATGATCTCCTTCACCGACCTGTTCGGTGGACAACGGGCCAAGCTGGTTCCTGCGGCGGCCATTGCCGACATGCAGGATGACGGGGCCGGATTTGCCGGTTTCGCGACCTGGCTGGACCTGACACCGGCACACCCCGACATGCTGGCCGTTCCGGATCCGTCTTCCGTCATCCAGCTGCCTTGGCAGCCCGACGTCGCCTGGGTGGCCGCCGACTGCGTTATGGAAGGCAAGCCCGTCGAACAGGCCCCGCGCAACGTGCTGAAGCGCCTGATTGCCGAAGCCGCCGAAGAGGGTCTGCACGTCAAGACCGGTATCGAGGCCGAATTCTTCCTGTTGACGCCGGAAGGCGACAAGATCTCGGACCCCTTCGATACCGCCGCCAAGCCCTGCTACGATCAGCAGGCAGTGATGCGCCGCTACGACGTGGTGCGCGAGGTTGGCGACTACATGCTCGATCTCGGCTGGAAGCCCTATCAGACCGACCACGAAGACGCCAATGGCCAGTTCGAGATGAACTGGGAGTTCGACGACGTCCTCAAGATCGCCGACCAGCACTCCTTCTTCAAGTTCATGGTCAAGTCCGTCGCCGAAAAGCACGGCTACCGCGCGACCTTCATGCCCAAGCCCATCGAGGGTCTGACCGGCAACGGATGCCATGCGCATATCTCGGTCTGGGATGCGCCCGGTGACGCGGCCAAGGTCAATGTCTTCGCAGGCGAAGGCGAAGGCCAGACCGGTGAGGTCGGCCTGTCCGAACGCGGCAAGCACTTCCTTGGCGGAATCATGAAACACGCCAGCGCGCTGGCGGCGATCACCAACCCGACGGTCAACAGCTACAAGCGCATCAACGCACCGCGCACCATGTCCGGCGCCACCTGGGCGCCCAACACCGTGACCTGGACCGGCAACAACCGTACGCACATGGTCCGCGTCCCCGGCCCCGGCCGGTTCGAACTGCGCCTGCCCGATGGCGCCGTGAACCCCTACCTGCTGCAGGCGGTGATCATCGCGGCGGGCCTGTCGGGGATCCACTCCAAGGCCGATCCGGGCAAACGCCACGACATTGACATGTACGCCGAAGGCCACAAGGTCCGGGGCGCACCCAAGCTGCCACTGAACATGCTCGACGCGATCCGCGAGTATGACAAGGACAAGGAGCTGAAGAAGATGATGGGGGAGGATTTCTCCTCGTCCTACATCAAGATGAAGAAGCAGGAGTGGAACTCTTTCGTGACCCACTTCAGCCGCTGGGAGCGCGAGCACACGCTCGACATCTGAGGCGTCCCCCCTCGCCCCAGACCGGAAAGGCCGCTGTGTTTCGCAGCGGCCTTTCTCTTTGTTCTGCATCAGAGAAATGTGGCGGGGACAAAAAAAGGCGGATCACGATACCATCGTGATCCGCCATCTCCGGGCTCAGAGGAAGGAAGGGGGGCCTCAGAGCTCGGGATAGATCGGGAACCGTT